>JAHBVU010000005.1 GCA_019637315.1 Gemmatimonadales bacterium | reverse complement strand
CAGCAGGACGCCCCGGTCGTGGAGCTGCTTCACGAAGCGGCGTACCAGCGGCCAGGTTCGACGGGCCCGGTCGTAATCGGCCGGGGTGAAACCCGTGCTCAGGGTAAAGGCCGTCCGCCAGTTCTCCAGCATGGATGGAGGCGCATGGGCAAGGTCTGGCCCATCCGTGATGCGAGCACTGTCGCCCCAGGCAATCGCCTCGAAGATCGCGAGCGTCGGATCGTGAGGTATCCGACGTGCCACCAGGGCCTCGATCATCGAGTCCGCTTCGGCCGATTCCGGTTCATAGAACTCGTGCCACTGAAACATGAACCCCGCGTTGCGTACCATCGACGCTCGCCAGGCCGCACGTCGCTCTGGCGTCAGCAGTTTGGGTGACAGGGGAAACGAGTGGACGAGGTAGTCGATGCCCATACCGGCGGCCTCGGTCCAGCTCGTCGCAAAGAGATGGCCGATGACCTTCTTTCCGGCCCGATGCGCCTCATCGATGCCTGCCGCCACCGAGGCCGAATCGAGCGACGTGTATAGCTTGATGTAGTCGACGCCAAGACCAGCCTGTCGCCGAACGGCGGCGCGAACATCATCGGGGGTGCGAACCTGTTCCACCAACCCGGGAAAGTCGGTGCGATCGATGACGTCGCCTGCGGTCAGGATTCGCGGGCCGAGCAGTACCCCGCGAGCAACACTGTCCCGCACCGCCACGGCAAGACTGGCAACGCCACCGGGATCGCGAATGGTTGTGACCCCAAACGCCAGCAAGGTACGCAGCGACCACGAGGCCACCGTGGTATCGGTAACGTCCATCGAGCCGCCACTGGCCCCGATCTGCGCCGGACCAAGCACGACATGCGCGTGCATGTCGATCAAGCCAGGCATCAGCCAGCGCCCGGTGCCATCGATGATCTCGGCACCCCTCGGCACTCGGAAGGAAGCGGCCGGTTCGATGCTTTCGATGCGCCCGTCCCGGATCAGGACGCTCTGACCCGGTTTGGCGTCGCCACCGGAACCGTCGATTACCGTCACGTTCTGCACGACGACCGACGGCTGCGCACAGGCAGATGCCAGGAAGATCAGGACCGCACTGAATCGGATCGTCATGACAGCCTCGTTGTGCTCGAGCCTTCGCGAACCCCGGACGCGGGGCGGGTTCATCTGCACGAGTTAGTCCCCGCCGCCGGCAAAACCTTACGACCGGCCAGGGGCTATCGGAACGGCTGAACCGTTTGACAAGGCGCGGCAGAGGCACCAACCTTACCCGGCACTCGGCGGCCCCCCACCAGCCGAGCCCCAGGCACCCACCCCCATCTCCGAATGAATCTGGAGTCCCGATGAGTACGGCTCTCGCAACGGTACAGAGCGTCTATGCCTCATTCGCGCGCGGCGATATCCCGGCAGTCCTTGGCGTTCTCGCCCCCGATATCCGATGGACCGAAGCGGCGGGCGGACCCTATGGCGGCGTCTCGATTGGGCCGAACGCGGTGCTCAACGATGTGTTCATGAAGCTTGGGACCGAGTGGGACGGCTTCAGCGCGGTACCGGCCGAGTTCGTGGCGCAAGGCAACACGGTCGTGGCACTCGGCGAGTACTCGGCCACCTACAAAGCCACCGGCAAGAGCTTTCGGGCGCCGTTTGCGCATGTTTGGAAATTCGTAGACGGCAAGGCTGTGTCGTTCGAGCAGTACACCGACACGGCGGTTCACCTGCAACCGATGAAGTAGCCCGCAGGATCATGGTGCGACCCGGCATCATCCTGCTGCTTGCCTCCGCCCTGGGCTGCGCCAGCCAGGCGTCGGACCCCTCGACCCTGCCTCGGCCGGTCGACGGACTGGTCCGATATGATGCCACCGTCGGCTTCGACCTCGAGGCGGGCGGTCTGAATGCCGAGGTCACGCTGCGTTTGCCTTCCAGCGCGGCTGTTGGCGACACGATTCGGCTGCTGCTCAACCGAGGGCTCACGGTCCGGAGCGTCGTTGGAGCAGCAGTTCGATCGCATCAGATTGGCGGTTCTGACTTTTCGCCTGCCTGGCAGCTGGTGTCTGTATTATTGGATGGGCCGGTCCCTGCAGGGGCCGACCGTACCATTACGATCAGTTACGCCGGCAAGCCCGAACTCCCAGGCGACGGCATCAACGCCATTCTGCCGCACCGGATCGAGCTCAACCTCGATTCGCAATGGTTTCCGATTCCGGCCAGGATCGACCACGAACTCGTCGGTGTACTGCGAACCAGGGTTCCGGCAGGTTGGCAGGTCGCGTCGGGGGGAACGGTCGATCACGCCGACGGCGCCGTGGTCGTGCGGTTGCAGGTTCCGCAGGTCGATGTGGCGTTCACGGCGACTCCAGGATTTCGAGAGCTGCCGGGACGGCAGTTCACCATTCTGTACAACAAGGCTGGTGAGCGTACAGCGCGGGCCGTGCTCGTCGCCGCCGAGAACTGCGCGGGCTATCTGGACGGACGGTTTGGAGCGCAGGACCGATTTCCCGGCGGTCGGATCGTTCTCGCTGATCGGCCTGGTCCGGGCTACGCGCGCAAGAACTATATCGTGCTGAGTGAGGTCAATCCCGACAGTACCGAGTCGCTTCACAATTTCCTGTGTCACGAAGTGGCCCACTACTGGACCCGATTTTCCGGCGCGATGTCACCCGACTATTGGCTGATCGAGACATTCGCCGAGTACGCCGCTGCCCTGTACCTCAGGGATCGGATCGGCCAGGCGGCGTTCGATCGCCGGCTGACGATATGGGAGATTGGCGGGCGGAACGCCGGCCCCGTCTGGACTCCTGCAACCCAGATGCGCCAGCCGTACGCAGTAGCTTACCGGCGCGGCCCCTATCTCCTGGCCCTGCTCGAGCGGCGCATCGGCCAGGGGTCCTTCGACCAGTTCATTGACGGGTACATGGCAAGCGGCATTGGGCGGACTCGCAGCCTGATCGATCATCTGCAGCGAGTTGCCGGTGCGGAGGCATCGGCCTGGTTCGAGGCCGAGCTGGCGAGGGCCCCCGGGCCATAAGGGCTTCCGCGCACGGTGAGCGCCATCGCAAGAGATCGGGCCCGAGCTGAACATTCAGCCCGGGCCCGACGCTATTCGGCCGTTCCGAGCGCTAGCGCTTGGTCATGCCGACGGTGATCACCAGGTCACCCTCCACACTGCGAATGGTCGCCCCTACTGACCTGCCCCCGATGTTGCCCTCGAGTGACAATGGGCGGTCTCGGGTCGAATAATCGCAGTATCCCCCGACCATGTTGCCGTTGCTCCGATTGACCTGGAAGTAGCACGCGAGCAGCTCCCCGAACTGTCCGAAGTCCCAGCCTCCGGTAAAGTAGCAGTCGAGATCTGCGTCCCGGCAACGTTGATCCTGCGGAGGTACCGAATAGCGCGCAATACTCCAGGTTCGGTTCGACGACACAGTGTTGCGCACGACCGCGCCCTCATAGACGCCGGCATACCGATCCACGATGACTTTGGCCATGCCGCCACCGTTCGCACTAGTGACATAGACACCAAACTCACCTTCGGTCTGGCCGGCTGTGAAGAGACCGCCCGAGATCGTCCCGGCCTCGCGATCCGTACTCCAGATAGAGGATCCGCTGCCACCGATCACCGAGAAGGCACGGTTCTGTCCGTATCCGACCGCGGCAACGGCGGGACTGACCTGCAGCAGCGCTCCACCGCCGTTGGCGAATTCCACCGACACCTGCGCTTCGGCCCGCACGGCAGGATCCTCCACCAGTGTCGCCACGATGGTCACCGGTCCCACGGTGCTTGGAGCGGTAAACCGGCCAGTTCCCGAGATGGTTCCCCGGCTTGCGGTCCAGGTGACCGCAGCATTCTCAGCACCCCAGACACTCGCCAGGAACCTGCGGGTATCCCCTGGCACCATCCTGGTAGACGACGGTGTGATGGAGAGCGTGGCGCAGTCCGATGGTCCAAGGAGCATTCCTGCCGGACGCGGTGCAGTCGGCTCGGGGCACTCGCAGCTGGGTCGGAAACGGTGATCGGACCCACGCTCGACCACTATCCCCTGATCCGATTCCCGGAACACCTCCCTGCCGCTCCCGTCGACGCCGAAGACGGTGACGTTGTATGGTGTCGAGGTCCCCAGCCCGACGACGGTCGCCACCGCAACCGCCGAGGGTGTGGCATGCGTCACTCGGCGGACTTCACCGATCCCATCCACTTCCACCACCGTTGTCACGCTGACCGCACCTTCCGAGCAGGACGACGGGTCGATATGGATGTCGCCGCTTTCGAGCAAGTTCGGCAAGTCAGCCGCGTCGTAGTCAGGGTCCGAAAAAAAGTGCGACAACACCTGAAGGTCGGTGCGCATCGGACCGCCCTTGCCGAACGGTCGGGGCGTATTGTCGAGGACGCCATCACCGTTCAGATCGCCGCGAGGATAGACGTTTTCGACCAGGGCGGTTCCGACGATACCGTCACCGTTGAGATCCTTCTTGGGATGATCAGCTGCCCCGTTCAGGTGCTGTCCGTTGCCGGTGACCTGCAGGTACCAGTCACGGAAACGGCGGAAGTCGCGCATATCGACGCGGCCATCACGCGCAGCTGCCGTCGTTGTGTCGACGGTGCCGTCGGCACGCACCCGTTCGTTGCCGTCGGCAGTGCCGTCATCGAGATCGGCCAGCTCTCGGGCAAAGGCCTCGTTCCCGCTCCGCTGATCGAGCGCCAGCAGCGCGGCAAACCCGTCTACGACAGGAACCCGCACGGTCGCCACCTCACGCCCCGAGGCGATCAGCAGATCCCGCATCGGATTCGTCGTCATGGTGGGCAACGGAATGGTCGAATCGAGGGCGGTCAGGAAACTGACGACACCGGTGACGAGCGGGGCCGCAAATGAGGTTCCATCTGCAAGCGAATAGCTGTTCGACCCGCCGGCAACCTGAACTCGGGCGCCGCCTGCGGAGACATGCCCTCCCCTGTTCGAGAAGCCAGCGTCCCCGAGCGCCCCCGCTGGACCGGTCTGTGCCATGGCTTCGACAACCGTGATCGGTGCAGCACGCAGACGAACTGCGGCGTTCTGGGCATAGCCGTTGAACCGGGCATCGAGCCCGTCGTTGCCCGCCGATGCAATAATGTGCGGCAGCGGTCGACCCGCAGCGACCAGGGCGGTCAGCATGTCGTAATACTGCTGACCTGCCTGGTCCGCGGTCGCGGTTCGAAAGGCAGCGGTACCAACCAACCCCCCGGTTGTTGTTCTCCAGCGCAGACCCCAACTTTGGTTGAGCACCCGGATCGTCAGGTCGGCCATCAGGACGTTTTTGAGCTGGACCATGACCTCCGTGCCATCCGTTTGGATATTCATCGCGGCCATCCGCACGAACGGATTGGCGCCGTCTTGACCGCGCCCGTTGCCCCAGGTCGCCCCCATCACGGATGCCACCATGGTTCCGTGGTAGTCGCCGTTGGGCAACCCAGGCCGAACGATCATCGAGTCAGGAGTCAGCAGCGACTCATACGTCACGTCCTCATGGCTGGGCCAGAAGGTCCGATCAGCAACCAGGACGGTCGGGCGGCGACCAGTGGCCGCCACCCGCTGGTTCAGATGCCACATCTGCGGTAACCGCGCCACCTCAAAAGCCCAGTTTCCGGTTCCGGGCACTGTTTCCCAGGTCCAGAGACCGGGCACGGCCGATCGGGTCGGCAGCGAGCCGACATTGACGGGGTGGTTCTGGACGGCAGCCCGTACCAACGGACTGGCCCGGAGGATCGCGAGTGCGCTCTCCATTGCCGCGTGAGTGGCGGTAGGCAACCGCACAATCAGGAAACCGCCGGAGGGAGTTCCGGCCGGGAAAGGCGCACCACCAACCACCCGGACGCCGAGGGGGCGGAGCAGCTGGTTCACCTGGCCCGCAGTCGCCGAGGCCTCCAGCGACAGGGTCAACACGCTCGGCGAGAAGAGCAGGCCCGGCGCCTCGGGATGATCATCGGTGTAGTCACCCGGCTCGGGTACGAATCGGAGATCGGGAATGGCCAGCCGGATGGGGGTATCTGGCGGCACCGGCAGTGGATCGGCAACCGGTTCCGGGTCGGGATCGGTGTCATCCTCCTTCTCCAACCGGAACTTGATCACGAAGGGCTTCCCGCGCACCAGAGCTATCTCGTCGGCCGGAACGGTCCTGACATCGGCTTGGGTTCCGACCACACGGAGGGCGGCCATACCCAGCAGTGTACCGTTCTCCTCGACGATCAGGCGATAGCGCCCGGAGCCCGACAGCAACCCTCCGGTGGCCAGCCACACGGCAGAATAGCTTTCCTCTTTGAGGTCGACCGTCAGTCGACCCGGCGGAGCCGTGCTCGCATCGAAGGTCGCGAGAACGGGACAGCCAGTGCCGGTTGCCTTGACGCAAACGACTCGAGCCACGGGGTGCCGCCCAGGGTCGAACGACCCGGTGAACCCGGCGGGAGCTTTGACCATGGGCGGCAGCCAGTAGAAGCCGGGAACATTGGTGCCTGAGCCAGGTTGGCCGCCGGTTGGGGGACGATCGGGGAAGGTCAGCTCCTGGTCCGCACAGGCGGCGGCAAGCAACAGGACGAGCGGAATTGCCCGGAAACGCGGGGAAGACATGGCCGGCTCGCAATGTGAGGGTTGCTCTCACGGCGACACCGGCCGGGCAAAGTGGACAAGGCCTGGACTAGCCGATCAATCCTGCAGTCCGGTGGCGTCTCCGATCTCCTTCCGAAGCCAGGCCCGGGCCACGATCCAGTCCCGCTGAACGGTCTTGAGCGACAGGTCGAGGGTCTCGGCCGTTTCCTCCAGAGTGAGGCCGGCAAAGAAGCGCCGCTCCACGACCGTTGCGGCCCGGGGGCTCACTGCGGCCAATCGCGTCAGCGCCTCGTCGAGCGCAATAAGCTCATCCGCCGCCTGCTCGCCGACCAGATGCTCGACTGCCTCGAGCGGAAGCGCGTCCTTCCCCCGCCCGCGCTTCTGCCGCTTCCGGGAGCGGGCATGATCAATCAAGACCCGTCGCATCGACTGTGCGGCCAGGGCAAAGAAGTGACTGCGATCCTTGGCGGCGAGGCGGTCCCGCTCGGCGAGCCGAAGATAGGCTTCGTGCACCAGGGCTGTCGCACCGAGCGTATGCCCGGTGCGCTCGTTCCGAAGCTGAGCGCCAGCCAAGGCGCGGAGCTCGTCATAAACGAGCGGCAGCAACTGATCGAGCGCCCCGGCATCGCCGTCGCGCAGTCGGAGCAGACAGGTCGTTACGGAAAGGGATGAGGACTCGGTCATCGGGCCCAATGACCAGATTAGCCGGCGACTGACGCCTCTGCAAGATGGCGGTAGATTCTCGGCTCCGACCGTTTACACCCGCGAGACGCCAATGCAATCGGGAACCTGGGAACAACTGGGCGAGCTGTTTCTCAAGGCGGTCGAGCTGCCAGCGGCCGATCGGGCCAACTATCTCGACGCCGCATGTGAGGGCAACGGGCAATTGCGCCTAGAACTGGAGGCCATGCTTGCTGCCCACGAATCCGGGGCGGGCGGGGACGATCTTCTCGATCTCCTGCCCTCGAGTCGAAGTGCCCCCGCCCTGACGGTCGGGTCGCAGATCGGCCCCTGGCGGCTCGAGGCGCTGGTCGGGCGCGGCGGCATGGGTGAGGTCTTCCGGGCCGTGCGGGCAGATGGTCAGTACCACCAGGAGGCCGCCATCAAGGTGGTCCGGCCGGAGCGGACAACGGCGGCAATGGTGAGCCGGTTCCTGCAGGAACGGCGGATCATGGCCCGCCTGGAACACCCCGGTATTGCCACCCTGCTCGATGGTGGCATTACCCCGGGCGGCCAGCCCTACCTCGCGATGCAGTACGTCAAAGGTCAGCCGATCACGCGATGGGCCGATACCCACGCCCTGCCCGTGGTCGAACGGCTCCGCCTCTTTGTCAAAGTCTGTGATGCGGTCCAGTTCGCCCACGCGAACCTGATCGTGCACCGCGACCTCAAGCCGTCGAACATTCTGGTGACCGACGAAGGGCAACCCAGACTGCTCGATTTCGGTATTGCCAAGCTGCTGGACACTGGGGCCACCGACTCGACTACCGGCGACCTTCTCCTGCTTACGCCCGAGCACGCCGCTCCGGAGCAGTTCCTCGGCAACCAGGTCACGACCGCGACCGACGTATATGCACTCGGCGTGCTGTTGTACGAGCTGCTGACGGGAACGCGCCCGTTCCGCGACGTGGCCGCCGCAGACCTGCCCCGCGCGGTTTGCGAAACGCCTCCGCGACCGCCCAGCACCGTGCGGCCCGTTGCCGGCGACCTGGACCAGATCGTCATGAAGGCACTCCGGAAGGAGCCGGATCGCCGCTATGCCTCCGCCGGGCAGATGGGCGAGGACGTGACGCGCTTCCTCGGTGGATGGCCGGTGCTCGCACGACCTGACACCGCCGGCTATCGGATCCAGCGCTTCGTGAGCCGTAACCGGATCGGCGTCGGTGCGGCCGCTGCGATTGTCATCACACTGATCGGTGCTACCGCCTTGACCGCTCGCGAATCGAGTCGCCGCGGTGATGCCCTCGCCGCGGCTCGAGCGGAGCAAGCGCGCGCCAATCGCATCACCGAGTTTCTGATGAGTGTATTCCGAGCCTCCAACCCGAGCGAGACACGCGGCCGCACGGTGACCGCACGCGAGCTACTCGACAACGCCGCAAACCGGGTCCGCCGCGATCTGGCGGACGACCCCAGCGCACGGTCGGACATGGAACTGGCAATCGGACGCGCCTACGCCTTCGTGGGCATGCTTGCAACGGCGGACACCATCCTGGGCCGAGCGGTGGAAGGCCGTCGCCAGGCGGTACCAGCCGACTCGCTGCGCATCGCCGAGGCCGTCGAGTGGCAGGCTCGCATCTGGCTTACCATGGGCCGCCTCGAGGAGGGCCTGGGCCTGATGCGCCAGGTGGCGGCCCTCCGCGAGGGCGAACTCGGGCCGAATGCCCCGGAACTCGCTCCGGTCTACCAGCGGATTGGCATGGTTAGCGTATCATTCGATCCTGAGGACACCTCCGGAGTTGCAAGGCGGCACTTTGACCGGGCCTTGGCCCTCCTCCGCCAGGCCAAGCAAGTAGACCATCTGGCCGCGGCCGAGATCCTCCGCCACCTCGGCAGCCTCACCGGAGACCAGGGGAAGGGCGAGGAGTCTGTCGCCCTGTTCCGCGAGGCGGTGGCCACTGCAGAGCGAGCGACGGATGGAGATGATCCGGTATTGTTCAATCTCTACGAATCTCTTGCACTGGGCCTGAGACAGATCGGACACGCCGATTCGGCCATCGCCATCCATCGCCGCTTGCTGGAATCGCGACGCCGGGTCTTTGGCCCAGACCACATCGACGTCTCGTTCAGTCTGTTCAACCTCGCTCGAGAACTGAGCCGGCTTGGCACCAGTCATGATGAGGCGCTTCGGCTGTTCCAGGAATGTATCGCGCTTCGCGAGAAACTGCTGGGAACGAGCCACTACCAGGTTGCCTACGCACGTGGCGCCTACGGCCAGGCGCTGGCACGCGCCGGAGCGCTGCCAGCCGCCGTCGAACAGCTCGACCTGGCAGCCCAGCTAGCTGAGCAAACGCTCGGCAGGGATAATCTGACGACCATCGAATATCGCGATGCCAGGGACACCGTTCGAGCCCGAATGCGCTCCGGTGAGGCCAGACCTGCACGGCCAAGGCCACCGTCCGTTTCCAACGCTATGCCCCGGGGCGGTGTCTAATGTAGATTGGCCCCAACCACTAACTTCCGGATTATGCGACCCTCTCACGGATCCATCGCTCTCCTTTGCCTCGGCTTGGGCGTTACCACGACTGGATCGGCTCAGTCGCCTGCGGTGACGCGAATCGTCGAAGCCGCCAAGGCTTCGCACACCGATGCACTCTACCTCTGGAAGGACGGCGTCGAACTGATCGACACCACCTTTTCCGGCGAGCCTCGAACCATCGAACTGATGTCCGCCGCCAAGTCGGTGGTGGCCCTTGCCATCGGTCGCCTGCTCGAAGAAGGCAAGCTGAGCTCGATCGACCAGCCGGTGCACACGCTCTTTCCTGAATGGAAGCAAGGCAGGAAGCAGGCGGTCACGATCAAGCACCTGCTCAATCACACGTCGGGTCTGCAGAACATTCCCAACGCCGGCGCCGAAATCTACCCGGCGCCGGACGGGATCCAGCTGGCGCTTGCCGCGGAACTGACCGACCCACCCGGAGCCAAGTTCGCATACAACAACAAGGCGACCAATCTGCTGGCCGGCGTGATCGAGAAGGCCAGCGGACAGCGGATGGATCTGTACATGGTCGAGAAGCTGTTTCAGCCCCTGGGCATCTCCGAGTATCAGTGGTATTTCGACCGCAGCGGCAAGCCGCATGGAATGGCGGGACTCCAGCTCAAGGCACGAGACGCCGCCAAGCTGGGGCGACTGGTGCTCGACCGCGGCCGTTGGGATGGCAAGCAGCTGATTCCGGCGGATTACGTCGACGCCATGCTGACCCAGAGCCAGGAGCACTATCGGCTGGTCGGTTTGCTCTGGTGGATTCAGCCGGACACTCAGAGTGTGCGCATCAAGCTGCCGGCAGCAAGCCGCAGCGACTCTCCGGACCGGCAGGCCGTGCTCCGGAAGCTCGCCCCGCTGTCAGGCAAAGAGTACGGTTCCCGGACCGAGGCGCGCCTGGCGATCTGGAACCTGATCGGAGGCCCGCCGCCTGCCGCCGACTCGGTGCTCGTATCGGGCCTTGGAGCCGACTGGAGTACTTCGATCCTCGACTGGACGATCGGAACGCCCGCCGCCTTCTACGCGGATGGATACCTCGGCCAGTATATCGTCGTGGTACCGAGCCAGCGGGTGGTCGCCGTGCGGCAAATCCGCAGCTCGGATCGCTACAATCAGGCCACTGACGGGTTCATGGACTTCGTGGCAATGGTAACGCGACTGGCTCCCGAACTGGGCAAGGGGCAAGCCGGACAACGGTAGGTTTCAACCGGGGCGGTGAGTCACCGCCCCGTCGCCTCAGACTGCTGCCTGCGCAATGATCCAATAGCGAGCAAACTTGCCGACCCCCATGTAGAGCGTCGAACTCAGCAGCGGCAGTCGAAGCCATCCCGCAGCAACACAGAGCGCGTCACCGACGATCGGCGCCCAGGCAAACAGCAGGACAGGCGCCCCGTGCCGCTTGGCCCACTCGACTTCCCGCCGCGTCGTCCGCTCCGGCAGAAGCCGACCTATCGCATAGGACGTCAATCCGCCAAGCGTGTTGCCGACGGTTGCAACCGCCAGCGCGGGCCAGAGAATCTCGGGATTGAACCGGAGCAGAGCGAACAAGGCGGGTTCGGACCCGCCAGGCAGGAGTGTGGCCGCCAGGAAGCTGGCCGCGAACAGAGCCCAGAGCTGGGCAACTTCGGACCCGAGCAACGCTTCCATCGTAGCCTCAGCGGACGGCGACGGTCACCCGCAGTACTCGGCGATGACCCCCGACAGGAGGTCCGTCAGCCGGTACACCGACGCAATATCCACCCACTCGGTTGCCGCGTGCGCGCCGCCCCCGATGACACCGACGAGCAGGCTCTGCATTCCGGCACCGTGGGTGAGACCTGCGTCGGTCCAGTACGGATCACCGCGCACGACCGGGTCCGTACCAAGCACGCGCCGCGCCTGGCGCATCACCGTCGCCACGAGGGGCCACTCCGGATCCGCCTCGAAGGCATCCCGCCCCACCAGCCGTGTCAGCGTCCAGCGGAGTTCGGCATCCTGAGCCGCGAGCTCGCCGAGCACTCGTCTCAGCTCCACCTCGACGCTCCCGACCGTCTCGCCCGGAAGCATACGCCGCTCGAGAGTCAGCCGGCATTCCGCAGCAACCGTGGCGGCATCCTCACCGCCGCGAATCATCGAGACCCGAACCGCACTGTGCCCCAGGAGCGGGTGACGTGGAGCCGCCTGCAGGCGCGTTCGCAGCGCCTCGATGGCCGCCAGGACTCGGGTGGCGTGCGCGATGGTATCGATGCCCTGCTCCGGCATCGAACCATGGGCGGCACGACCGCTCAGCACGACCTCGAACCAGGCAAAGCCACGATGGGCCACTGTCACACCAAGCTGAGTTGGCTCCGCGACGATTGCCGCATCGGCCGAGAAACGGGCCACGACCTCTTCGGTACCGATGCTGCCAAACTCTTCGTCAGCCACGCAGGCGACCATGACGTCGCCGGCCAGCGGTGAGCTGGCAGCGCGCGCCGCAGCGACCATCGCGGCAGCCAGGCCGCTTTTCATATCGAACGCGCCGCGGCCATAGAGCCGGCCATCGCGCTCGACCGGATCGAAGGGATCGCCATCATAGCCGGCTACCGAAACCGTATCGGTATGACCGTTGAGCAGCAGCGAACGACCGCCACCGGTACCTCGTCGAATCCCAACGACCGAGGGGCGCCCGGGACGGCCCTCGAGCCAGTGCACCTCGAATCCATGGCGGGTCAGCCACTCCCCGCACCACGCCGCCATCCCGGACTCTCCGGCTGCTCCCGGCACCAGATCCGGATTGACCGAGTCGATCCGGATCAGATCGCGCAGCAACGCGATCGGATCGGGAGAGTCAGCCATGGCGGCGACCGACCGGTCGATGGCGACAGTCACTTGCCAGGCAGAGCAACGAGTTCAGCGGTACCCGTGGCCCCGTCGTACTTCGGTAATGCCGGGAGGCGGCGGCGTTGGCTGCCACCGTCCCGATTCGTAGTCGAACCAGGTGAGTCGGCGCCTGACGTTGTGGTCGCGGAGCAGACGCGCGCCGGCAGAGTCGGCGGCGAGTGCGCGCGTCAGCGGTGCGGTAGAACCGCTGGTTGCGACACCGATCAGCTGGACCAGGATATCGTAGGCATGGCGGAGCGAGTCTGCTTCGAAGAACAAGGTGCTGTCGGAGTACGGGATACCGGGAATCCCGTCGAACATCGCGAGGCTCGCGGGTGGAACCGCCTTGAGGCCAGCACGAAGCTTCCCGGGGACTCGCATGGCCTGCGCCTTCCCCACCCTGAGATTCTCGACCGCCTTCTGGGCATGCGCGGTCAGGTCGGCCCGAGCCTCTTCAACGGGGCGAGGGTCGGCGCTGTCGGCGGCGGTGGCCGTCTTGACGGTGACGTACTCGATCCACGGCATGGTCTTGAGATCGTCTGCCAGGCGGTCATCGCCGGAGGCAAAGATCACCGGAATGCCCTGCCGACCCCACGACAGAGCAACGAGCTCCGTCTCGGTAATCGGCTGTCCGTTGATCAGGATCCCGATGCCTAACGTGAAGGTATGCGCCGCAAAGCCGCGGCTGCCCGTCTTGGAGTGCATCCCGACGACGGCAACGGCATCGTATGCCTTGGGCGTCACCAGGTCGAAGTACGCGTCGAACGGCGCATCCTTCATGATCTGCTGGACTCTCGGGTCGAGCAGATCGCGCCGGAGATCCGGATCGGCGTTGCCACTGCCATGGCCGTCGACCACGAACACTTCGGTTGCCCCGCCCGCATAGAGTCCGGCGACAACGGCGTTGACATCGGCAGCCAGCATCTCCTGACCCGTCGGGTAGAGCGGATGCCCGAAACGGAACGATCCGGGATCGGTCTGGCCCGAGAGGCCTTCCATGTCGTGCAGCACCAGGATCCTGATGCCGTCGGTCGTGTCAGCCCGAACGGTCTCGAGGTTCCACGGAGCACCAGACGACCCCGACGAGGACGGGGACGATGGAGCACATGCCACGAGCGGGGCCAGGAGCAGCAGAAGAGGAGTTCGCATGTCAGGATCCGATTCAGAGGATGCGGCGGGTGCCGGGACGTGAACGCACGTGCCGACAGACTGCATCGGATAATAACTGGCCGTCATCCGATCGCGAGTGGGCAACGATCGCCTTGCTGAACCACCGCGGTGGCCGTAACGTGAGGGCAGCCATGACGGATACCGTCCACCACATCGTCGCATTGTTTCTGATCGTGATCTTTCCGATCTGGGATCGGATCGAGACGCGCCGACTCCGCGCCTTGTCTTCACTGCACTCTTCATCGTGACCGGCAGCATCTGGATACCGATCGTGGTTCATGGACTAATCGATCTTCGGATTCTGCTGATCCTTCCCCGCGATGAGGCAGCCGCCACAGGGGCGTCGGGATAGACCTGCCCTCGTCTGCGACTTGTCACGCATCCCGCCTCTAGGGTATCGTCCGCCCCATCGCCCTGACCGCGGAGTCCTGCCAATGATCACGTCCCTTCGTCGCCTGATCGGATTCGGCGCCATCGTTGCTGCGAGCGCCTCGACCGCTTCCGCCGCGCCGATCCAGCCTCGACCGGACCCGTTCGACTCGGTCCGCGCATCGGTGCGCCGAGTCATGGCCGAACGCAAGATTCCTTCGGTGGCAATTGCCGCGGCTCGTGACGGCAAGATCGTCTGGGAGGAAGGATTCGGCTGGGCCGATCGAGAGCGCAAGGTCGCGGCAACGCCCACGACGATGTATTCGCTGGCATCAATCTCGAAACCAGTAACCGGCACAGGACTGATGGTGCTGGTGCAGCAGGGCAAGGTCAACCTCGACGCGCCCGCCAACGATTACCTCAAAGACGCCCCGCTGACAGCGCGCGAAGGACGCACGGTCGACGCGACAGTACGCCGAGTGGCCGAGCACACTTCAGGGCTGCCGCTGCACTACCAGTTCTTCTACCACGACCGGTCACCGGCACGCCCAACCATGGACGAGGCGATCCGTCGCTATGGCTTTCTCGCTGCGCCTCCGGGCACCCAGTTCACCTATTCGAACCTCGGCTACGGCGTGCTCGAGCGAATCATCGAGCGAGTCTCGGGAAGGTCGTACGACGCCTTCCTGCGCGACGAGGTGTTCACCCCCCTCGGCCTGACCCGCATGGCAGTGGTCACTGCTCCGATTACCGGCGATTCGGTCGCCACCCGCTATGACGCCGATCAGAATCCGATTCCCTGGTACGATTTCGACCATCGGGGCGCCTCGGCCGTGTACGCCAGTGCCCGCGACCTGGCCCGCTATGGCATCTATCACCTTGGCATCACGGCGCCGGGCCAGCGGCAGATTCTCACGACGGAGGCCCGCGAAGAAATGCTGCGCCCGACCTCTCGTCGCGCCGAGCGTGTTGGGTACGGCGTGGGTTGGCAAACCTTTGAGGACGACTATGGCTACCTCGCCCAAGGGCATTCAGGTGGTATGCCCGGCGTGGCCACCTCGCTTCGGATTTATCCGGAGTCCAAGACCGTGGTGGTCGTGTTGATCAATGCCGCGGAAGGCAGTACGGCTGCCCGGCTTGCCTCCGAAGTCGCGGCGGCGATGATGCCGCGCTACGCCGAACGGCTTCGGGCAGCCCGAGCGGACTCGACGGCGACACCCCGATTCACGCCAGGTGCGGAGCTGACGGGTCGGTGGAGCGGCACCATCACGACTTGGCAGGGCAGCATTCCGCTCAGTGTCACACTCGGGGCCGACGGTGTCACCCGTGCGTCCATCGGAGCGGGTACCGCAGCGGAGGTCGAGCGGGTCCGACTGCAGAACGGCCGGCTGACCGGCACCTTCGACGCCACGGTGCCCACCCCTGATGCGTCACGGGTGCCCCACAACGTGATGCTCGACCTCCGACTCCACGATGGCGCCCTGAGCGGCTGGGTTTCGGCCATGGCACCCAATCTGTTCGCGCTGTCCTACTACGCCGCGCTCAAGCGCGACCCCCGGTAGCACGCCGAGGCTCCGCAGCTGAGGGAACCTGCGGAGCCTGGCACGGCCGGACGGACTTCACCTGCGCCGAGTGATCTCGAACAGGAACCAGACGCGCTTCTCTGCCTCATCGATCCAGTTCTCGAGCAGACTCGCCCCCGCGAGATCGCCATACTCGTCGCAGATGTCGTGGGCTTCCCGCATTCGCGCGGTCAGTGCCCTGTTATCCTCGCACAGTTCAGCGAGCATCTCGTGCGGTGCGACATAGTCGGCATCGTTATCGAGAATCCGCTGCATCCGAGCTATCTGGCCCACTGATTTGAGCGTGTCGCCGCCCAGCTTGCGGACGCGTTCAGCCATCGGGTCGATTATCGCGAGCAGCTCCGCGGCGTGCTCATCGAGCAGCTCATGATAGTCGCGGAACGATGGCCCGCTCATGTGCCAGTGGTAGTTCTTGACCTTCACGTAGAGCGCGAAGATGTCGGCCAGCAGCCGATTGAGCGCCCCACTAATGTCTCTGGTCGCAGCCTCGCTCAAATCGGTGGGTGTAGCAAGCGGCGCCTTGCGCCGGCCCTTCGGGCTGGTGACTCGCTGCGATGACACCGTCTTGGCCATGGTTCATTCCTCCCTCAGGGTGACAGGTGCTGCTCCCATCAAGCTCTCGCTCCTGATGGCGAACGCAAGGGCTGGAACTCGCCCTCAACACCGAGTCAGGCGGTCGGCTTTCTTGTCCGTGGTCGCTGCAGTGGGAGACGCACCACCCTATGTTTTGCCTCACCATGCGAACCGGCATTCGTCCAACCGGGATGGCCTCAGCCCTCTTGGTCGCGATCGCGGCCGGCTGGGGATGTGCCACCGGGCAACCAGTCGGGTCGCCCCCCTCCTCGGCCAGCGGCATCGACCGGGGGATAGCTGCTGCGGACTCGGTTCTCACAGCCGCGATGGGGGTGAGCACGGCCGGGGCCGTCCTGGTGGTGTCGAGGGACGGGCGCCTCATCACGGAACGCGCCTACGGCTACGCCCGGCTGACCGACTCGATGGGGCGGCGACTCGTCACCCCGGTGCCGATGCAGACCCATACCGTGTTCGACGTCGCGTCCGTCACCAAGGCTCTGGCGACAACACTCGCGGTCATGCTGCTGGTCGATCGAGGCACGGTTGACCTGGATGCACCCGTCCACCGCTACCTGCGCGACTTTCGCGGGCCCCACCTGGATAGCATCACGGTTCGGCACCTGCTGGCCCACAGCTCCGGTCTGCTCCAGTGGCAACCGCTCTACTATCACGCCGCGACGCCTCGCCAGACCTACGATCTGATCCGATCGATGCCTCTCGGAACGGGTGTCGGCGCGGAGCGTCGCTACAGCGACCTGGGATTCATGCTGCTCGGCTATCTCATCGAGCAGGTCGCCGGCGAGACGCTGCCGAGCCTGCTGCACCGCGAATTCTACGGCCCGCTCGGCCTCCGCAGCACGAGCTTCCGGCCGGAGCGGCGGAACGTCGCGTTCGCGACGACCGAAACCGGCAACGGCTACGAGCGTCAGATGGTCTACGATTCGACCTTTGGCTATCGGTATCGGGAGGACCCGACGGCGTGGAACGGCTGGCGGAGTTACCCGCTCGAGGGAGAGGTGAACGACGGGAATGCCTGGTACGCCCACGCCGGGGTGGCCGGGCATGCCGGCCTGTTCGCGACCGGAGCGGACCTGGATGTCCTGATGCGACTGCTGCTGGCTCGCGGCCGGTCAGGCGGTCGCCGCTACCTTCGCAGTGAGACAGTCGATCTGTTTTTCACTCGGGATCGGTTCGGACATCTGGTCGGGTGGAACGCCCCCGACGACGCGCCGGAGGGCAGCTTTGCGCATACCGGCTTTACCGGGACCTATGTGCTCGGAGTGCCGGCCTACAATCTTTCCATCGTCCTGCTGACCAATCGTCAGCATCTCGGGCGCAACCAGCGCGGCAACTTTCCCGATGTAACCCCGGTCCGCCGAGCCGTGGTCGAGGCGATTCTCGCCGGCGCTCGGAGCGACGCCGGCGCGCATCACTCAACCCGCTAGGGCTGCCAGTATCGCGTCCGGTCGGCTGCTCCGTAGCGAGTCACTTCGAGCAACGACTTCGGCTGTTCGGTCACCACCCGCATCATCGGGATCCGCTGCCGCTGCGAGAGCAGCTCGTCGGCACGGCGCTCGAGCTGAGTCCGTTGCGCCGCAGTGAGCGCGCCGGCATCGACGTCGCCCAGCAGTTCCCGGAGCGCTTCCTCGCGCGAGGTGGGGGTTACCCGCAGAACGTTGTCCGTGTAGCCCCAGGTAATCAGGTTGTCATCTGTTTCCGGCTCGAGCAGATAGGTAATCAGGCGGCCCTTGGCCTGCGCCGTGCTGACATAGTACCAGCCGACCGGCACCTCAACTCGCTCGACCTTTTTTTCGACCCCGGCCACTTCCCGCAGGTAGTGTCCCTGGAAGTAGGGGCCTCGACGGATCCCGGTGGCATCGTACACTTCGAGCTCGAGACTGGCGGGCGCCGAGAAGCGGTGCACCTGAATGCCATGATCCAGGAGCAGGGGAACCACTTTGGCAATCGATGCCGGCAGCACATACCCGCGCGGGCGCGCCACCGTTCGCGTCACGCTGTATCGCAACCAGACCGGCACCGTCTCCTGCCGATAGGTCGGCAGACTGTCCGCGCCCCGCTCGCCCGGCATCCAGACGGATTCAGACCCGCGGGACACCAACTCATACCCGACGACCACCTGATCTCGAGGCGTTGGCGAAACGCCTGCCAGAACCGCCCGGGTTCGTGCTGCGGAGGTCAGGGAACGAACGGTGCTCCGATGCCGGGCCGCGTGGGCCAGGACCGTCCGCATCCCGATGACCTGGCCCCGCACCTGATGGAAGTAGCGTTCCTCAACGGGAACCACTTCGACAACACCGTTGCGGACCCGGTGCGTACTGGACGGCGTCTCGAACAGCATGCCGATCGAGTTGACCAATCCGGTATAGACGTGATGTTTCCGCGCCTCGACCGACGTCGAGCCCCAGCCACGAACGCCGTCACGCGTCTGCGGCCCCGAATAGTCGAAGCCGTCGTAACCCTCGAGCTGCAGCGCCTTTCGCATCTCGGGAAAGATGGTTGTGTAGGGATAGGCCCGCAGCGCCGAGTCGGCCGCCGGGTTGAGGGTGCCCTGCCAGGTCAGCGTGTAGGGTGCCGCGCCGCCGTGATGAGTGTCGATGTGGATATCGGGCGTCCACTCGTTCATCACCTGAGTCACCAGCGCATAGATCTCCTGCGACTCGAGCTTGAGATAGTCGCGGTTCATGTCGAACCCTTCCTCATTGGTCCGGCGGCGTACCTCGCCACCATCCGGATTGATGAGGGGAACGAACAGAACGATCACGCTGTCGAGCAGGTGATGCAGGTCGCCTGCGACGAGGTCACGCGCCACCAGCTGCGAAGCCTCCTTGCCCGCCGGCTCGTTGCCGTGGACGGCATTGGCAATCAGGACGATGGTCTTGCCGGAGCGAAGCGCATCCTGGGGAGATGCGATCGGCTCCTTCGAGACCGTGACGAGCGTGAACTCTCGACCGAGGAGGGTCCGGGTGAGGTGGCGCACGCTGACCCGATCGCTGACCCGGTCGAGCTCGTACCAGAACCGCATCAGCGGCTCGAAGGGTGTCGGGCCGGCCTTGAACCCCTGCTCCTCCTGCCAGGTGCGCGGACCCTGCTGCGCAAACGCCGGAGCCGTCGCCATCGACGCCGTGGCGACCGCAAACAGGATTCCAGCAACGACCAAGGGACGATGCAAACGATGCCTCATGGCGTAACGCCTCGGGTTGACAGTAGGAGTCTCAAACTATCGGACAGCGACGATCGGATGGAAGGCCCGGATCCAACGTCATTGCACCACGTCGATGACGACCTGGTCGGTTTCGGAGCCTGAGACGGCGCGAATCCGGTGGGTGCCCACGGTCAGCGGCAACCGACTGGCCTTCGTCTCGACGCCGTCGACATACCACCGGATCGGAACCGAACCGCCTGCTGCGCGAAGACCGACGGTGGCATAGGCCGTGTCGACACCCGGCACGAAGCGATACCGGTCGCCATGGCGGGGAGAGGTAATCCGGAAGCCCGCGACCGCCGAGTCGGTGCTGACCCGGACGATACCAGCCGCCACCACCGCATTCCCGGCCAGGCTCCGACTGGCCCACTCGACATACTCGGGCGGGAGTCGAACCCCCGCATCGGTGTACCAGGTGTCGGGTAACGGTTCCCGCCCCGCCACGAACCATTCCGTCAGCGCCGGGCACCCGTTGCCCGCACGTCCACCCGAGAGTCGGCAGACCTCGACAGGGATGAGCCCAAGATCAGCCGGGGTCGGGAGTACGCCAGGTGCGTAACGCGCGGCGACGGCAGTGACTGCCCGCTGAAGCAGGGGGCCCGCACCGGTAATGCCGCTGGCACCCTGCAGCGGACGCCCGCTGAAGTTGCCGACCCACACTGCAACGGTGAAGCCCGCCGTGGTCGCCACCGCCCAGTTGTCGGTGAAGTGACGGCTGGTGCCCGTCTTGGCCGCTGCGGGAAAGGGAAACTCGAGCGGTGTCGAGGGCCCGAAACCCGGCAGCCGCGCGATCGGATCCGCCAGGATATCGAGGATCTGCACGGCCGCTTCGGTACTGATGACTCGGACCGCCTCACCTTGCGCGGGGCCGCCGTCGGTTGCCCGCCAGCCGACCGGGCGCCAGACCCCGCCGTTGGCGAGCGCGCGATAGGCATTCGCCAGTTCGAGCAGAGTGACATCGCCATTGCCTAACGCCAGACCCAGACCATAGTGGTCGGGACGCCTGGTCAGGCTGGCAAAACCCGCACGGTGGAGGGTCGCCAGCAAGGGCGCCACGCCCACAGCGGAGGCAAGCCCTACCGTCGGCACGTTGTAACTCGACGCCAGTGCCTCTCGGAAACGGACCGGGCCACGGTAGCGGCGGTCGTAGTTGCGCGGCGCATAGGGTCCGTTTGCCGTTGGATACACCGTCGAAACGTCGGCGAGGATACTGGCTGCGGTGTACCCCTGATCCAAGGCCAGACCATAGAGAAATGGCTTCAGTGTCGACCCCGGCTGCCGAGCGGAGACCACCATGTCGACCTGCCCAGCCTCGGCCGCAAAGAAGTCGGGCGACCCAACCCAGGCCAGGATCTCGCCGGTCCGGTTCTCGAGCACGACGGCGGCCGCATGCTCAGCTCCATAGCTCCGCATTTGGGCTACGGTGTGGCGAACCTCCGCTTCGACGGCCTGCTCGAGCATCGGGTCGAGCGAGGTCCGCACGGTGCCCAGCGACCGCAATGTGTCGGCCCGACGGAGCAGCCAGCTGGTAAAGTGGGGTGCCAGAAAGCGCGGCGTACTCCCAGCACCGTGGGCAGGTTCGAGCCGCGCTCGGGCCAGATCGCCCGGGAGGGCCAGACGATTCGACTCGAGCCGATCGAGCACCCGGTTGCGTCGCGCCTCCGCACGGGGCAGCGAGACAAGCGGATTGTCGCGGCTCGGAGCGTGTGCCAACCCCGCAAGCATCGCAGCCTGGGCCAGGCTCACGTCGCTCGCGGGCATCCCGAAGTAGAGCCGCGCGGCCGCATCGACGCCGACAGCGCCCTGGCCCAGCGGAACCCGGTTGAGATACTGCTCGAGGATCTCCTGCTTCGTCAGCTGGCGATCGAGCCTGAGCGCCCAAAGGCCCTGCGACACCTTGCCGCTCCAGCTGCGAGACGACCCGGTCACCAAACGGGCCAGCTGCATGGTAACGGTCGACGCACCGGATACGACGCGCCGAGCGGCCAGGTTCTGTCGGGTCGCGCGCAGCAGCGCGGCGGGATCAACGCCGTGATGCTCATAGAAGCGCCGGTCCTCAGCGGCAACGAAGGCCACCAACAGATCCGGGTCGATCTCCGCGAGCGGCAGCCAGCGGCGCCGACTGCCGTCATCGGCCCGGGTCGCCCGAAGCGGCGACCCGTCACGGGCCAGCAGGACGATCTCATCCCCGACCGGAGGCGCGAGCCGGGCCCGATCGACCGGCCAGTGAATCCAGGCGCCAAGCGCGAGCGCAGCCAGGCCTGACCATCGAGCCAGGCGCAGCAACCGCCGAGGCCGAAACCGCCGCGGGTAGCTCACGGGGCTCGCGCGGTCACCGTGAAGGTGCCACCATCGCTCCGGCCAAAGACCGCCGGGTTGTACATCTCCTCGGCGTGAGCCTGGGGCCGGGTGAAGGTGCCTGGCGTGGTGGCGCGGGCCAGGTAGCTCGCGGTGTAGCTGCCGCCCCAAAGCAGGCGTGCAGCGTAGACCACCCGATCGTCGCGCAGCTCGCGATGGTCGAACGGCGACCACCAGCCGCTGTCCCAGGATCCGAAGCTCCAGCGCGGCGCGGCACCCTCCCCTTCCTGGCCCGTCTGGTCCACCGGCTCGAGCTGCCCAGGCCCGCCGATACCACCCACGGTACGAAGGCTCAGATCGATTGCCTCGAGCCCGGCCGGCAAGGGATCGTCGAGCACGACGAATGACCGCTCACTGGGCACCGTCACGCGGAGGCGAACCCGGACCAGTTCTCCTTCTGCAATCGAGGTGACCGGCTTACCGGTTCGGTAGTCCTCGTACCAGCGCTCGACCCGGATACCGCGGTCCTCCGGGTTGACGGGTGCAACCCGGGGCGTCTCGGTCAGCGTGAGATAGAAGAAGCCGGGGTCGCCGGCGCCGCGGGCCGCGACCTCGAGCGGCAGCGGTCCGGGCCTCCGGCCTCGGAGCAGGTCTCGCAAGCTGCGGACCGAATCGCCGGTGACTTGCGCTCCCGCCGTGGCAAAGACGGTTCGACCGCCACTCCGGACTTCGAGCGGACGACGATTCACCGCCGGGAACCGGCGCTGCCAGGCGTCGACGGCGCGCACCGCCATGGCGTGATCCTGGGTGTTCCACCACTGGTCGGGATCGCGACGACGCCCACGACCAACCACGGTTTCGAGCAACGGCGTCACCAGCGGATGGCCAGGTTCGACAGCCATGGTCGACAGCAGCAGATACGCAGGCATCCGAACCGCGGAAGGAAGGTAGAAGCGGCTTTGGAGCGAGTCCGGCAGGCTCACCGTCCGCCCTTCGACCACCGCAAGCGCCCAGAACGGCTCGACGATGCGACGCGCCATTCGCTCATCGCCGGCCCGGGCAAGCGTCAAAGCAAAGCGCAGCCGATCGTCCGCCGGGAGCTGACCGAGACGCCGAGTCAACTCGTTCTCGAGCGGCTGGTTGCGCTTGCCGGCCCGGCTCAGGAAGTCGGCAATGGCAACCCGCTCCGTCAGGTTGGCATGCACCTCGGTGTCGCGAAGGCCCACGGTCAGGGCCATGTTCTCCTGCCGCTCGAGCGCGGCCGTGAGGTAACCCACCATCGCCGCGACGACGGTGTCCGGAACGGCAAACCCTGCCGCGCGGGCCTCCAGCAACACCTCACCGGCATTGGCGGTCATCCACGGGGAGGTCCAGTCCGTGGCGCTCCAGAGACCGATACCGCCATCGCTCCGCTGTCTGCGCATGATCAGGTCGAGCGCCCGACCGGCCTCGCTCCGCAACCGAACCGTGTCACCGGCCTCCGCCCCGGCTGCCGTGCGGGCCCGGTAGAGCGCAATCATCGGGAGCGCAACCGCACTCATCTGCTCGGTGCAGAGATAGGGATAAGCACGCAGGTCATCGGCGTAGCCACGCAGCAGCGCCAGAGGCGAGGAGCCGAGACTCAAGGTCACCCGAGACCGGACCGGATCGGCGTCGGGCGAAACGTCGAGTGTGACCTGCGCCGTATCCTGGACCAGCCCGGCCACCACCGCCGTGCGCGGCCGGAAGGCAGGGCGGATCGGGATTGCGAGCCGCACCGCATCGCGATCGCCGGCGCCGGCAACATCGAAGCGGAAGGCCGCGCTGTCGCCTTCGGACGCCAGGAAGTCGAAGCGCACCTCCCGCCCGCGCCCTGCTTCCAGCGAGGTGCGCTGCTGTTTCCGGCCGGACAGACGAATCCCGGTCGCATCGGCCCGGACCTCGACGGTCGGGGTACCGCCGACTCGATGATTGACCACGACGCCCGCGGTAAAGCGATCGCCGGCGCGCACGAAGCGCGGCAGCGACGGGCGAGCGAGCAGCGGCCGAGTCACCAGCAGAGGTGACTGACCGCTGCCGAAACGGTCGCCGGCGGTGACAGCAACCGCCATGACGCGGAAGGTGGTGAGGTTGTCGGGCAGGGTGACCGTTGCGGTGCCGACGCCGTCCTCGCCCGTCACGACCGAGCCCAGGAAGAACGCAGTGGTCTTGAATCGGGAGCGCAGCACGTCGGCCGCGCCTTCGCCGCCGCCGCCACCGGGATTGCGGCCCTTGTCGCCCTGCTTCACCTGCGGAGCGACCGAGGTCAGGTTGCTGCCCAGCCGGAGGCCGAGCCCGCGCGGCTGGTAGAGCAAGTCGATCGGGTCGGGCGTCCGGAAGCCGGTCAGCGACAGCACGCCTTCATCGACCGCCCACAGCGTCACTTCGCTCCTGGCACCGCGACTCGCATCGGTTACCGAGGCGGTAAAGACCGCACGATCACCGGGCCGATACTCTGGCTTGTCGGCGGCGAGCGCCACGTTCAGCCGCTTCGGCTCCGGGGTAACCCGCACCTCGGCGTAGCCGACCCGAATCGTGGGCCGTCCGGGATCGTCCAACGGTCCGGGGGCCGCGCTCCGCCCGCGGGCCACCACGATCGAGACGAAGGCGTTAGGCGCCCAGGCCTCGGACACGGGCAGGCGCAGCGTCGTCGCCCCGTCGGCAATCCGGATCCGGCGCTGTTCGATGACCCCTTCTCGCTCGACCGTGACCCACGCCTCTGCATCCGTGAAGGGCGAGGCAAACAGCACCGTGGCGGTGTCGCCCACGGTGTACCGGCTTTGGTCGGGTACCACATCCATTTTGAACTGCGACTCATCCGCCCACGGCACCCATCCCGGGCCCGTGACCCAGCGATAGAAGCTCGTCGCGACCTCTCGGCCGCCGGGATCCCGGGCCGCAAAGGCGACGATATAGCTGCCGGCCTGCTTCGGCGTGAACCGGCAGCTCGTCGGCGCCGCGCCCGTCCGCAGCTGGCAGCGATCGACCGTATCCTGGACCCACTCGCCGACCAGCTCCGCGTATCCGTTGTTCTCGCGACGCACCTGATGCCACTCGCGTCGGATCAGCAGCCCGGTCACCGGCACGTCGGCCACCCGGCGGCCGTCGGGACGCACCGCCAGCACCTCGACCGCCTGAGGACTGCCCGCGGGCCAGAAATAGCTGCCGGCCGGTTTGGCGGCGATGTAGAAGGCGGTCGGGTGCACCACGACACTGGCGCCGCCGTACACGGTCTGTCGATTGACGTCGGTGACGACCGCCTCGACGCTGACCCTGGCCGGGAGGGCAGGATTGGCCAGTTCGAGCGGCGCGGTGATGCGCAGCTGACCAGCCGCATCGAGCGAGTCGGAGCGGGACTCGCTGACCGAGCTGGCGGTCCGCCCGCTCCATTCCTCCCACCACCACCCGCGGGCGGCCACGTAGTAGCCCTCGGTGTTCGGAACGGTCAGGTCCCAGGGCTCGATGCTGCGCTGCCGGACGCTCCAGGTCACCTTGGCTCGGGCCATGGGGGCTCCGAAGAGATATCGGGCGCTCACGGTTGCTGGCAGCCGCTCAGCATTCTGACGCGCCGCGGTATCTGCCGTCACGTCGACCAGAAACTCCGGCGCGCGGTACTCCGCGACACGATACGCCGCCCGGGCAATCTCCTGCCACTGCCCTTCGCGACGGAGACTCGCCGTAACCGCGTACTGACCGAGCGGAGCGGCGTCCGGCAGCCGGATCGCAGGCGACGCCGTACCGAAGGCCGAGGGTGCCACGACACGTTCGAGCAGGGTACCGCCATCCCGATCCTCGAACACCAGGCGCACCGAGTCCGTCTGTCGCGGCACCTCGAGCGCACCGAGCGCTCCGGTGCGAACGATGGCCTTCGCAAAAACGGAGTCGCCGGGGCGGTAGATGCCACGCTCGGTAAAGAGCGCCCCGGCCATCGGGTAGCGGTCGCGCCCCCAGGCCCCCGACACGTTGAACTGCCAGGGCGACAGGTTGGCGTCATACTGATTGACGCCGACCAGGGCGCGGTCGGCGCCAAGTCGGGCTTCGACGTACCCTTCGAAATCCTCGTATCGATATTCGTCCGCACTGTCCGCAGCGACTGCCGGACGGCGCATCGGCGCGAAACGGAACAATCCCGTCTGATCTGTGACGCCCTCAGCCAGGAGATTCCGACGGCGGTCGCGAACTCGAATCGCGGCGCCGGCCCGGGGCTTTCCATCGCTCACGCCCGTGACCCAGACGGCACCCTCCTCGCGACCGATCTTGGCGTGAATGCCCAGGTCGGTCACCTGGATCAGCGCAATCGGCTGATACTCCTCGGCGGAGGCGCGCTCCCCTTCTCGACGGGGCCGGGGCAGGCGCGGACTCGAGATCTTGACGGCGTAGAGCGTCGGGGTGCCTGCGACGCCGGCGTCCGGGGCGGGAAAAGCCACTCCGTACACGCCGTGCCGATCCCGCTCGCTACGTACCGCAAGACGCCGTCGAGTCGCTCGCTTGGCAAGGGCGGTCCAATCCTCACCCCAGGCATACCACGACTGCGACAGAAGCTTTGCCTCGAGCGACTCCGGCACGGCGGCGGAGATCACCTCGACCGTGTCGACATTGACGTGGGTAATCGGCAGGGTCCGGAGACCGTTTCGTTCGATGGTCAGCCGACCGTTCAGGTACGAAACGCTTGGTTCGAATCCGGTCGTCACGACGGTTTGCCGCGGATTGCCCTGCAGCTTCTGGCCAAAAGCATCGGTCAGGGCGGGATCCACCTGGACCAGGTAGCCGGTGCGCGGCCTGAGGTCAGCCGACAGGATCCACCGGTCGCGCACATCACTGGTGTCGCCGACGGTAAACGTCACCTTGGGCAGGACCGATACATGTCGTAGCAGATCGGCGCCACGCACCGGAGTGCTGAAGACCAGTCGGATCGGGCCCGCCGGGCAGAACTCGCCCCCCGAGCAAGCGGACTCGACCAGCCGGAAGGGGCCGTAGGTCCGGAAGGGCCAGCGTCGGAATGCGCCGGGCGCTTCGGCATCGATGGTCGTCGGGGTGACCAGGGCCGCGCGGCATGCCAGGGGCAGCGGATCGACCGGAGCGAGGTCGACGATGCGGCGGAGTGAGTCGGCCGATCGGTCGCGATCCCAGCCGCCCGCCTCCCGGATCTGCCAGGGCGCGTCCGCCGGCACGGGTCGCTCGCTGGCCGCGCGGAACCGCACGGTTCCGGTTCGTCCGCACCCCTGGCCCAGTTCCAGATACACCAGCCGAGTCACCAGCTCGGTCGGAGCCGTCGAGGAAAGCACCAGCGAGAAGCGGGTCTCCGGGGTGACGAACTGCGGGGCATCACCGGCGCTGACCGGCAGGCCAGCCAGGACGGCCGGCCCGTTCACCCGAAACGCGAACCGGTGCGGGGCGGCCAGGCGACTGCCGTCGAGGGCTGTAAAGTCTTGACTGACAGTGACTTGATAGCTCGTACCGGGGTTGAGCGGCCGATCGGGCCGCAGCCGGATCGTTACCGGGTCGCGCCATTCGACCGTGCCAGGCAAGGCAGGTACGATCGTCACCAGAGACCGTGCCTCGACCGTGGCATCGAGGGACCCGGCCACCGGGCGGTCGAAGGTGATCGTCACGACCGAGGTTGGGGACGCCTCGGGGCCCGGGGTGGTTCGAATCACCCTCAGGGCAGGCGGTTGGTCGGCCGCGAGGGCCGCGGCAACGAGCAGAATCGCAGTACGAATTGGCGGCATGGGACCCAGGTCGGCCGGGATGCTGGTAACCTACTGACACGATCGACCCAAGTCATTACCATGTCACGGGTTGCCGGAAAACGCGGTTGGGAAACCTGACTCGGGCGGGGACTATGCCGTTGGATCGAAAGTAGCTATACTATATTGTGGTACCGCAATCGCTTACGTCTCTTGGCGACCGATCTGGGAAGTCGGAGCGGACAGTCAACGAACATCACTAAGGAGTGAGCACTGATGCGCAGAATCCTCCTGTTGGCGGGAGCCTTGGCGACGTACGCCGTCCCGACACTGGCGCAGGAGAAGGGTACCATCGAAATCGGTGGCTTCGGCCGCTTCACGAAGTACGATGGTAGCTTCAGCACCTCCAACAAGAGCGAGAACAGCTTCGGTGGAGGCGGCCGTCTCGGCTACTTCTTCTCACCCAAGTTCTCTCTCGAGTTGGACGGATCATTCAACGCCACTGACCTCGAGAACTATTTCGTCGGTCAGGTGAGTTCGCCGATCCGCTACTGGCCCTTCCATCTTCGTGGCCTCTTCCACGCGCCGTTAGGCGAAAAGGCGTCGTTCCTGATCGGACCGAGCGTCGGCATCAACCGCTACGGCGAGTCGCCGAACACCGCCGTGAAGACCATCTCCGGCAATGATTTCAGCGTTGGCGGCCTGGCGGGCTTCCGCTTCAAGGTCAACAACTGGCTGTCCTTGCGGCTCGATGGCACGGCTGACTACATGCCGAGCCCGGCCAACGCGAAGGCCGAGGTCGTTGCTCTCGGCCCGGTCGAAGCGGCCCCGAGCAGCAACGTGCATCTCGGTGCGCAGCTTGGGCTGTCGATCTTCCCGAATCCGCGTTGCACCAGCCGGCTCGATGCGATCGACCTGCTCCCGAACACGGCGAGCGTGCAGACCGGTCAGTCGGTCAATTTCAATGTGACCGGCCGCCTCTGCGACGGATCGTCGACGACCCCGCAGGTTACCTACTCGGTCTCGCCGGCCGGCACCATCGGTCCGAACGGCGTCTTCAGCTCAGCCAATGCCGGCACCTACCAGGTGATTGCGCGGACGCTGAACGGCAAGCTGGCCGACACCTCGACGGTCACGGTGACGGCTCCGCCGCCGCCCCCCCCGCCGCCGACGCTTTCGCGCGTCGAGATCAACCCGAAGACCTCGACCCTCAAGCCGGGCGAGTCGGCGACCTACACGGTTACCGGGTACTGGTCTGACGGCAACAGCCGCGCCATGCGCGCCGACGAGTGCTCGGTCTCTGCGCAGGGCAACCCGACGGCGTCGGGCTGGACCTACAGCTGGAGCCGCAGCGGCGAGTATCAGGTTACCGCGACCTGCTCCGGCAGCTCCGATCGCGCCACGGCCACGGTCCGGGGCCTGAATGTGACGCTGCGCGCCATGTTCGGCACCAACCGGTACAGCGAAGCGAGTCAGGTCGACCGGATGTCCCTCGATCAGGTTGCTGAGGCCCTCAAGGCCGACCAGAGCCTCCGGGTCTACATCGATGGTCACACCGACTGGCGGAACACGGTTCGCTACAACAACTGGCTCGGTCAGCGCCGCGCCGAGACGATCCAGCGCGAGCTGGTCCGTCGCGGAGTGGCGCGGAATCGCACCGTGGTCCGGTCGTTCGGTGAGTGCCGCCCGGTCGCGACCAACGAGACCGAAGACGGCATGGCTCAGAACCGTCGGGTCGAGGTTTCGCAGATCGAAACTGCCGAACCCGAAGCGGCTGGCACCTGCGCCGAGTCTGGCCCTGCTGGCGTGAGCCGGATCGGGCGCCCGGGCGAGTAAGCCGGTAGCTTCAAGCAG
This sequence comes from Gemmatimonadales bacterium, assembly GCA_019637315.1. Lineage (NCBI taxonomy): Bacteria > Pseudomonadati > Gemmatimonadota > Gemmatimonadia > Gemmatimonadales > Gemmatimonadales bacterium. The sequence goes on along the minus strand of JAHBVU010000005.1, from coordinate 232,144 downwards.
TAGAAAGCGGGGCCGTCAGCCGACGGCCCCGCTTTCGTTTCCGGTCATGTCGCGCTGCGGCACCCCCGGAGACTCCCTCTCCCCACCGGCGTCACACCCGTGCTACCGCGGCGGCGACTCCGGCACCGGAAACTCTCCCGTCTCGAAGACCCCGGCCTCGACCTCGGGCGGTGCAGGCTTCTCGGGCCAGCGTATCAACAGCACACCGAGCAGGCTGACCGCCGCTCCCGTCATCATCTTGGTGGTCACCACTTCTCCGACGAGCGACCATCCCAGAAACACCGCAACCAGCGGATTGACGTACGCCGAGGTGCCGACCGCTTGGGGCGTGGTAACGGAGAGCAGATAGGTAAAGGCCGTAAAGCCGATAATGCTGCCAAACAGTATCAGGTAGAAGTACGCGGCCCAGGACGCAGCGGTGACGTGCGACAGTGAAAAGCTTCTCAGTTCTCCCGACCCCCAGGCAACCAGCGCCAGCTGCGTTCCACCACCGATCATCATCATGCCGGTCGCCATGCTCGGGCTGGTCGGCAGGCGACGCCGATGCGCCATGACCGAGCCCCCGCCCCAGCCGATCGCCGCCAGGACCAAGGCAGCAACCCCGAGCAGCGGTACCGCCTCAGACGCCCGCTCTCCGACGTTAGGCGAGGCCAGCAGGACCAGCCCAATCATCCCCATCACGACACCCGCAAGCACCCGGCCCGGCGGCCGCCGCCAGCGGTCGAGCGCGCTTTCCATGATCGCGACCCAGATCGGTGTGGTCGACGCCAGCAGGGCCGTCCGCCCGGACGGGACATACTGCTGAGCCCAGACCACCAGGCCGTTGCCCATGACGAAGAACAGCGACCCCATGACAAGCGCGGTACCCCAGACCCGAAGCGAGGGGTTGGGTTCACCGCGATAGCGGGCCCAGAGATAGAGCGCCCCGCCGGCCAGGATGAACCGGCTCGACGCCAGCACGAATGGCGGGATGCTCTGGATCGCAAAGGTGATCCCGAGGTAGGTCGATCCCCAGATGATATAAATGGCGGCAAACGACCAGAATACGGCGCCGCGATGGTATGGTCGCGTCACTGAGGAGGCGCCGCCGGGGCTCCTTCCGGGTCGACGAGAACGACGGTGTGTTCGGCCGTAAAGCCGCTTTCCGCACCTGCAGGCACATACTCCTCGCGATACATCTTGAGAATGGCAAAGAAATACGACAACGCCAGCGGCCCGATCAGCAAACCAAGCAGCCCAAAGTAGCGGATGCCGGCTATCGCACCAACCAGCGTGATCATCGGGTGCACTTGGGCAAACCGGCTGTAGACGAGCGGCCGGAAGATATAGTCGATCAATGCGGTTCCGGTCAGGCTCCAGAGAGCGAGGAAGAGGGCGCCACCGGGTCGACCGTCAGAGGCAAGCACCAGCACCCCCGGAATCCAGACCATCCCGCTCCCGACGACCGGGAGTACGGCAAAGACGACAGTAACCACGCCCCAGAAGATGGCATTGGATAAGCCGGTCATCGCGAACCCCAGGGTCGCGAGCAACCCTTGCAGCAGAGCCGTAAGGCCGGTCCCGATCACCGTGGAAATTGCAATCGCCGAGAACTGGAGCCGAAGACGTTCGGTGTTGGCAGGAGAGAACGGGATATCGGGGCGGACGGCGTTCCAGACGCCACCACTGTTGAGCAACAGGTAATAGAGGCCGAAGAGCGACAAAACGATGTTGATCGAGAGCCGAGTGACCGTACCCAGCAGTGACAACGCATTGCCTCCGAGCCAGGCAACCAGTGTCTGGCTCAGACGGACCAACTCGGCGCCGACATCGAACGGCCCGAGCTGCAACCGGCTGATCCGGTCCAGAATCGGGCCCGTCATCAGCGTGCCGGCAATACTCTGGGCCTCCCCTACAATGAGGCTCAGGACGACAAAACCGGGCAGCAGCACACCCAGGATGGCGAGAACCACAACAGCACCAGCGGCCGGGCCAGGTGGCATCCAAGGGAACCGGGTCAGCCACCGATGCACCGGCCCCAAGACAACGAACAGCACTGGAATCGAAAGAAGCCCCGTGGTATAGGGCGAGAGCGCTATGACGATGCCGACCAACAGCAGGGCCAGGACGATTGCGGCCCGCTGGTGACGGGAGTCAAAAAATGCCATCCTCAAGTCTATTGGACGGAGGAGATGCTGGTCAACGGGGGGCCGACGGACGTATCCTTCCAGAACCCGCTACAAGCGAGGACCACGCCATGGAAACAGCCCGAGCCGCTGAGCTCGCTGCCATCCACGCGACGGAGCCGCTGCTGGTCTGCGATGCGGAGCAAGTACGCTTCGTGAACCAGGCGTTTGCGAACCTGGTGGGAGTACCCGCGCACGACATCATCGGTCGTGGCATCGATCAGATCATCACGATTCTGGCGGAGCCGATGGTCGTAGAGCGGCTCCGCAACGCCTTGCGCCAGCGCCAGTCCTACCGTGGTGAAGCGAACTGTCAGACGGCCGGCGGGCTCGAGGTACCGATCGAACTGACCGTCGTCCCGGTCGTCGGTGCGCACGAAGACGATATACTCTACATCGGATCGGCCCGCGACCTCCGCCAGCAAAAACGGATGGAGCACCAACTCTGGCAGTCCCAGCGGCTCGATGCCGTCGCTCGTCTGGCCGATCGAATCGCGCACGAAATGAATGAAGCGATCCAGGTCATCGGCGGCTATGCCAACCTGGCTCGTTCGGGCCTGGGTAATCAGGTCCTCTCGTACGATGAGCTGAACGACGTACTCGCCGCGTCGCAGCGCGCCAGTACCCTGCTGCGCGAGGTGCTCGAGTTTGCCCGCGTCCGCGAATCGGCCCGCGGCACCACCGACCTCAATGCCGTGGTGGCGGACTGGGAAGAGTTTCTCCGTGGCGTCGTCGGGCGCCACATCCGGCTGATTGTCGACCTCGCGCCCGAACTGCCACCCATCCTTGCCGATCCGGGCGAGCTCCGCCACATCCTGATCAACCTGGCCGCCAACGCCCGCGATGCCATCGGCGAAGCCGGAACCCTGACGATCTCGACGCATGCGGTCACCGGAACCGATCCGCAGCTGGCATTCGGCGACGTCGACGAACATATCGGCGCCTACGTGGTCCTGACGGTCACCGATACCGGCGCCGGCATGAGCGCCGAAACCAAGGCCAACCTCTTTCAGCCCTTCTTCACCACCAAGGGTCCCGACCATCGCGGGCTCGGTCTCGTAACGGTTCAGGAGATTGTCCGCGAGGCAAGCGGCCTGCTCTGGATCCGCAGCTATCCAGGACAGGGCACGGCGGTGGAGATCCACTTCCCGGCGCTGCCCGGTCGCTCAGCAACGATCGAGTCGACTCCGGTGTCGATCCCAGCCGGACACGGCCAGGAGACCATTCTCCTCGTCGACGACGACACCGCCGTGCTGAAGGTGGCGCAACGCGGACTGGAACGATACGGCTATCAGGTCCTGACCGCCGAGAGTGCCGCGCAAGCAACAGCGATTGCCGCAGAGCGGGGCAGTGAGGTTGCGCTCCTGGTGACCGACATCATGATGCCAGGGCAACGGGGCACCGATCTGGCCCGCGAGCTGCTCGGCGATTGGCCCCACCTACGCGTCCTGTTTATTTCAGGGTATCCTGGAGAAGGAACGCTGGACCAGCTTCGGAAGATGCCGTACCTGTCGAAGCCGTTTACGTCCGAGGAACTTGCCAACGCCGTGCGATCGGTGTGTGATGCCTGACTCAACCCGTCGTTACTCCGCCCTCGCCGCGCTCCTTGCCGCCCTGGCCTGCAGCGAGCATTCGGCGCCATCCGGAGGCGCGTTTTCGGCCTCGCTCGCACTGGCCCCCGTAATCGAGTTGAGCGCGAGCGCTGCACCGCTTCCGATCGACGGCGCCCGAGTTCGCGTCACCCGCGCCGCACGGCCCGCCGATCTCGTTGTCGATACGCTCGTGGCGTTCCCAGCCAGCGCCCCGTCGGTGTCGCTCCAGCTACGCATCGAACTCGAAGCGCCGAGTGAGCTGCTGAACGTAACCGTTACTCTGGTTGGCGGCAGCGCCGTCTTCTACCTGGGTTCCGACACCGTCACCGTCTCATCCAGCCGGGCGGGGCCGACAGCCATGCCACCGCTGACGCTCCGCTACGTCGGCCCCGGGGCCGACATTGCCACTCTGCGCATTGCCCCCCGGGACAGCCTGGCCTCGTTCGGCGACTCGGTTCGGTTCCGGGCAACCGGCACGACGGCTGCCGGTGCCGTCATTACGAGCTTCCCGATTGCCTGGAGCACGAACGACGCGACCGTACCGATGACCGATGCCGGCGCATTACGCGCCCCCGCACGGCGGGCCACGATCAGGGTCCGCGCCGAGTTGCCGAATGGTGTGCGTGACTCGGTCAACCTGACGCTGGTGGCCGTACCCTCGACGATGACGGTCGTTGGCGGCACGGGCCAGACCGCCCGACCCAACGCACCGCTTGCCACGCCGATCACGGTCGAGGTCCGAGCTTCCGACGGCCTGCCCGTCGCCGATGTTCCGATCGGGTTTCGATCCGTCACCGGTGGTGGTGGCGTCGAAGTCGCCGAGGCGCGCACCGACAACGCCGGCCGCGCCTCGACCGATGCATTCCTGGGGCCGAGCCTTGGTGAGCAGCGATTCGAGGCCAGCGCACCTGGCCTCGCCCCGGTGACGATCACGGCCACCGCGGCGTACGGCAACCCGGTGTCGCTGCTCCTGGTGCGCGGCGGCAACCAGCGCGGCGGCCCCGGCACGACGCTGCCTGTTCCGCTCACCGTTCGCGTCGTCGATGCCGATGACCTGCCACTGCCCAACGTGACCGTCTCGTTCCGGGCACTTGCTGCCGGGGCGTCGGTTGCCCCGGGCTCTGCCACCACGACCGAAGCCGGGGAGGCCTCCACGACGGCGCAACTCGGTCCCGGGCTCGGTCCGCAGCAGTTCGAGGCCAGCGTCGCAGGACTTCCCGCTCTGCTCATCACCGCCACGGCCGAAGTGGGCGCCGCAGCGGCGCTCTACTATGTCGGTGGAGGCGCCCAGACCGCGGTTGCCGGAGCGCCCTTCCAGGCACCGCTCTCGGTCCGCGTCACCGATGCCGGCGGGGTCGGGGTTTCGGGAGCCACCGTGTCCTGGCAGGTGATCCACAGCAATGGCTTGGTCGGCACCGCGACCTCGGTATCGGGAGCGTCCGGCGTTGCCACGATGACGGCCAATGCGCCCGCCCGTCAGGGTATCGCCCTCTACCGCGCCTCACTGCCGAACGGCGCCAACATCACGTTTGCCGGGTTCGGAACGACCGGGCCCGCCAGCCAGGTCGCCGTTCACAACGGCGCCAACCAGTCGATTCACTTTATGTCGGAAGAGCTCGAGGTGCAGGTCACGGACAGCTATGGCAACCCGGTTCCCGGTGTCATGGTGCAGTGGACCGAAGCGGAGGGAAGCGGCGGCACCCTCGTTCCGAGCAGCAGCCTGAGCGATTCACTTGGCGTGGCGAGGACCTCGTTCCTGACGCCGTCCAACCCGAGCATGTCGTCCCGGGTTCGGGGGACCATCGGCGGCGGCAGCTTTGCAGAGATGCTGCTGCTGAGTGATTTCTATATGGTAGCCTTCAGGGGTAGGACGGGTCCGACCGCCCCCGTGAGGGTGGGCAGCACACCGATCGCTTTCACGACCCAGATTGCCGATCCTTCGGAAGCCGGCCTTTCCAACGTGGCAACGAGCTGGACCGTGGTGCGCGGCGGCGGCGTCTTTTCCCTGCCCAACACGGTAACGAACACCGCGGGCATCGCCTCCGGGCAGTATGCCCCGGGCCCGCTTGCCGGGCACCATCTGATCCAGGCGATCCACCAGGTGGGGGTCGTTCCGATTCCGATGCGGTTTGCCTTCCGCGCTCTGCCCGGACTCGAGAACCGGATCCTGATGGCTGCCGGAGACCAGCAAACCGTGGTCGCCGGCTCGAGCCTGCCGGAGCCGCTCAGGGCGCTCGTCGTCGACCAGTTCAACAACCCGGTCAGCGGAGTTCAGGTATCGTGGAGCCTGGTGGGTGGAGGCAGCCTGGGCACCACCACGACCGACGCAAACGGTATCGCGACGCAGGGCGTGACCCCCAACGGCACAGCAGGCGCAAGGGAGTATCGGGCAACGGTAGCCGGCATCAGCGCACCAGCCACGTTTACGGTGTACCTGCTGCCTCCGAACTAAGCACACCGCGGAGAACGCGCCAGACGTTCTCCGCGACGACCTCCTGACCGCGGGCCGTCGGGTGGATCCCGTCGGCCTGGTTGAGCGAGTCGACCCCGGCCACACCTTCCAGCAGAAACGGCACTAGCGCCGCGCGGTTGCTGCGCGCCAGGTCCGGATAAATCGCCCGAAAACGACTGGTGTAGTCCGCCCCGAGGTTCGGCAGCGCCTCCATCCCCGTCAGTACCAGCCTGGGCGCGGGTTCCAGCCGGAGCGCGCGATCGAAAATGGCTTGGATGTTGGCCCTGGTCGAATCTGGATTCTGACCACGCAAACCGTCGTTGGCGCCTGTTTCCACCAGCAAAACGGCGACCTTGCCCTCACGCAGGATCCAGTCGATCCGCCGGAGCGCGCCCGCCGAGGTCTCGCCGCTGACCCCGCGATTGACGGCCCGATATCGCAGGCCGGCCGAATCCAGCTTGCGCTGTATCAGGGCAGGATACGCCAGCTTCGGATCGGGCAGCCCATACCCCGCCGTGAGACTGGTGCCAAGAAAGACGATGGTCGGAGTGGAGTCTACTGCCGCTGCATCGGCAGCTGACGGCGGGGGGGGAGGTGGGGGCGGCGGCGACTGCTCGGGCCTGGACCCGCACCCGGTCAGTACCAGGGCCACCAGAATGAAACGGAACCCCGATCCGGCTATCATTGGACCCATGTCCAAGTCCTCGTCAGCTATGCTTGAATGCTCCGGCCTCACCCAGACCTATCTGTCGGGGGGACGCCAGCTTACCGTGCTGAACAATATCACGTTCAGCCTCGAACACGGGGGGTTCCTGGCCATCGTCGGCCCCTCCGGCAGCGGCAAAACCACCCTACTCGGCCTGCTGGCGGGACTGGACCGGCCGAGTGCCGGGCGGGTCATGCTGGACGGCCATGATTTGGGAGCCATGACGGAAGACGAGCGCGCCCAGCTCCGAGGCCAGAAGGTCGGCTTCGTCTTCCAGTCGTTTCATCTGATTCCGACCCTGACCGCCCGCGAAAACGTCCAGGTCCCGCTCGAACTCCGGGGCGAACCTGCGGCCGACCGGGCCCAGGAACTCCTGACCCGGGTCGGGCTGGGCGACCGGTCACACCACTACCCGACCCAGTTGTCTGGGGGTGAGCAGCAGCGAGTAGCGCTGGCCCGCGCCTTCGCCTCCCGGCCGCAGATTCTCTTTGCCGACGAGCCGACGGGCAACCTCGACGCGAAAACAGGCGGGTCGATCGTCGACCTGATACTCGAGCTCAACCGCGAGTGGGGCACCACCCTGGTGCTGGTGACCCACGACCGCGACCTCGCCGCGCGGGCCGGGCGGATCATCAGACTGACGGATGGCCACGTGGTCGAGGACACCGCGGCGGCCGCATGAACCTGCCGTTCGTCTTCAAACTCGCCTGGCGGGAAAGTCGCGCCGCGCGACGGCGTCTGATCATGCTGGTGGCCTCGGTTGCCGCCGGGGTCGCAGCGCTGGTAGCGATCAACGGCTTTACCGAGAACCTGCGCACTTCGGTTGGTACGCAAGCGAAGGTTCTGCTGGGCGCCGACCTCGTGATCACGGGCCGGCGCGCCTTTACCGAACCGATCAAGCAGCTGGTCGACACTCTGGTGCGCGGCGATACGACCGGGTCCGATCGTGGCGCCTCGGCGCAGGTTACCAGCTTCGCAGCCATGGCCTATGTCACCACGACGTCGGCCGTCCGGCTGGTCCAGATTCGCGGCGTCGAGGCGGGCTATCCGTTTTACGGCGACATCCAGACCACACCGTCGGGCCGCTGGGCCACGCTGGGCCCCGGTCGGGCCGTGGTCGACCCTGCCCTGCTCACCGCCCTCAATGCCGAGCTCGGCGACACGCTGGCCATCGGCGATGGCCGATTCGTGATCGATGCCACGGTAGCCAACATCCCTGGCGATGTCGGCGTGGCTACCGCCTTCGGGCCCAGGGTCTTTCTGACGGCAACGGACCTGGCGGTCACCGGCTTGCTGCAGTTCGGATCACGGGTCGAGTACGAGTGGTTTATCAAGCTGCCGAGCGCCACCGAAGCGCGGGCGGAGCAGCTGGCCGCCCAGCGGCGTGATGACCTGCGCGCCTTGCGCTATCGGATCCGCAGCGTCGATGAGGATCGTGAGGATCTGGCCGGTACGCTGACCCGACTCGGCAATTATCTGGGCCTGGTCGCGCTGGTAGCGCTCCTCCTGGGCGGGCTCGGCGTGGCGAGCGCCACCCATCTCTTCATCCGGCGCAAGCTCGACACGATTGCCATTCTCCGCTGCCTCGGCGCCACCTCCGGTCAGGTGTTTCTGGCCTATCTCGTCCAGGCCCTGGCCATGGGCTTGCTCGGCAGCATTCTGGGCGCAGCCCTGGGCGTCGGGATTCAGCAGTTCCTGCCGTACTTGTTCCTCGACCTGCTCCCCGTCGACGTCACGATTGCCATTGCGCCGGCGGCAGTGGCGATCGGAATCGGCCTGGGCATTTGGGTTGCGCTGGTTTTTGCGCTGCTGCCGCTCCTGGGCGTGCGCCGTGTCTCGCCGCTGGTCACACTCCGGCGAGGCGAGGAGCCCTCCGGCTCGCGCAAGGACCCGTTGGCCTGGATCGCCTTCGTGCTGCTCGCGGCAAGCGTCTACGGTCTGGCCGCAGTCCAGGTGCGGGATGCCCGCGAAGGGGCGTACTTCGCCGCGTCAGTCGGTGTTGTCGTGCTGGTGCTGTGGCTGGCGTCGCTCGGCCTCATCAAGGCGCTACGGCGCTGGTTCCCGACCCGCTGGCCGTATCTCTGGCGACAGGGGCTGGCCAACCTCTACCGCCCGGCCAACCAGACCGGGACCGTAATCCTGGCCCTCGGGTTCGGCGCCTTCCTGCTCGCGACGCTCTACCTCGTTCAGCACAACCTGCTGCGCGAATTTCGAGTTGGCGGGGGCTCGGGCGAGCGGCCCAACGTGATGTTCTTCGACATGCAGCCTGACCAGGTTGCCGGCGTCATGAGCATTCTCGAGGGGGCGGACGTCGAGGGCAGTGCTCCGGTGCCGATCATCGGGATGCGGGTCCACTCGATTCGGGGTCGACCCGTGATGCAGTTGCAGACGCCCGTCGATTCCCCGGACCTCGACGACCTCGACCAGGATGAGGTCGACACGGCCGCACCAAGCGACAGCGGCATGCCCCGTGGCTGGGCGGTGCGGCGCGAGTACCGCTCCACTTATCGTGACAGCCTGACCGATTCCGAGCGGATCGTGGCGGGCTCATGGTGGAGCGGACCGCGTGGTAACGGTCCGGCGCGGATTTCCCTGGATCGCGAAATCGCCGGCGACCTCCGGGTTCGGGTCGGCGATGAGATCGTCTGGGACGTCCAAGGTGTCCAGGTCCCAAGCGTAGTCACCAACCTGCGCGAAGTCGATTGGGGTCGGTTCCAGACCAATTTCTATGTCGTCTTCGAAGAGGGCGTCCTCAACGACGCGCCGCAAATGCTGGTAACCCTGGCCCGCATCGACAGCGCTGCGGTGCGCGGACGGTTGCAGCGGCAGATCGCGGAACGTTACCCCAATGTTGCCGCGATCGACCTGTCACAAGTGCAGGAAGTGATCGAGAGCGTGCTGAGCAAAGCCAGTCTCGCCGTCAGGTTCCTGGCCCTCTTCAGCCTGGCCGCCGGCACCATCGTCCTGGTAGGCGCCGTCACTACGGCGCGGCTCCAGCGGCTCCGGGAGGGCGTCCTGCTCAAGACCCTGGGCGCCACACGTGCCCAGGTACTCCGCATTCTGGTTGCCGAGTACGCCGCGCTCGGCATCATGGCGGCGCTGGTTGCCATCGTGCTCTCGTCGGTTGCCGGGTGGGCCCTGGCCCGGTTCGTCTTTGAAGCGCGGTACGACCTGCCCATTGGAGCGCTGTCCGGCTTGACGGCTCTGCTGGTCGGGCTCACGTTGCTGGTTGGTCTCTGGAGCAGTGCGGAGGTTCTCAAACGGCCCCCGCTCGCCATTCTACGATCCGACACTTAGGAGCTTCTGTCATATGCTGGCAATCGACTTACGCGGAAAACGGGCATTCGTGGCCGGTGTGGCCGACGACGGCGGCTTCGGTTTCGCGATTGCCAAGGCGCTGGCCGAGGCTGGCGCCACCGTCTGCCTGGGAACCTGGCCTCCCGCAATGGGCATCTTCGAAAAGCTGCTCGAGCGCGGCAAGATGGCGGACTCGATGCGGCTCGCCGACGGATCCGCGCTGAGCTTCGAGCGGATCTACCCACTCGACGCGGCCTACGACACACTCGACGACGCACCGGCCGAGATTCGGGAGAATAAGCGGTACCGTGAACGAGGAGACTTCTCGATCAAGGGCATCGCGGATCGCCTGGCTGCCGATTTCGGATCGCCCTGTCTCGACATTCTGGTGCACAGCCTGGCCAATGGCCCGGAGGTGCGGCAGCCGCTGCTCGACACCAGCCGGCGCGGCTACCTCGACGCGGTGGGTGTCAGCGCCTACAGCAATATTGCCATGATCCGGACCTTTGCTCCGCTCTTCCGGCCCGGCAGTTCTGCGGTCTCGCTCACCTACATGGCAAGCGAGCGTGTCATTCCAGGTTACGGGGGCGGCATGTCGTCGGCCAAAGCGGCGCTTGAGTCGGACACCCGCACCCTCGCATTCGAGGCTGGCCGGCGGATCGGCATTCGCGTCAACACGATCTCGGCGGGCCCGTACGCTTCGCGCGCCGCGAGTGCCATCGGACTGATCGAACGGATGATTCGCTACACGAAGCAGCACAGCCCGCTGACCCGCAACTTCGAGGCAACCGATGTCGCCAACGCTGCGGCGTTCCTGGCCAGCCCCCTGGCCGCCGGAATTACTGGAACGGTGATGTACGTCGACAACGGCTACCACGCCATGGGCATGGGTGTCGACGAGTCCGTCCTGTCGGCCTCGTCCGAATGACGGCCTATCGGATCGCCGCCCTGGCGGGCATCCTGGGCGCAGTCGGCGTCGGTTTGGGCGCATTTGGTGCGCACGGATTGGCCAAGCGCGTGCCGGCTGCCGACCTCGTGATTTTCGAAACGGCGACGCGATACCATCTGACCCATGCGGTGGCGCTGCTTGCGCTCGCCGCATGGGCGGCGCATGCGCCCTCGGCGCGGCTCGAGTGGGCGGCTTGGGCCTTCACCGCGGGAATCGCGATCTTCTCGGGCAGCCTCTACCTGCTCGTCCTGACCAACACCCGCTGGCTCGGCGCAATTACACCGCTCGGCGGGGTCGCTCTGATTGCAGGGTGGATCCTGATAGCAGCCCACGCGCTGACAGCCGCCCGCCGCGCATGACGCCGGGCAGCTACCTCCCGCTCCTCGCCGAGCTGGATCGGTGGCAGGCCCAGGCAGCCAGCGACCACCCTGGCGTGATACCCTGCCGGGCAGGCTGTACTGCCTGCTGTCACGGCCCGTTCGACATCTCGATTGCGGACGTGGCGGCATTGATCGATGCCGTCGGGAGCCTGCCAGAGAGTACCCGGCACGAGATCCTGGCCCGGGCCAGCGTCCACGCCGACGCCGTCCGCGCGCTCGAACCCGAGTGGGCCGCCCCGTACGATATCCGCGCCATCGGTGATGAACGCTTCGACCGACTGAGCGATGCCCTGGCAGCCTTGCCGTGCCCGCTGCTCGACGATGCCGGGCGCTGTCTCGTCTACCATGCGCGCCCAGCTGTCTGCCGCCTGATGGGACTCGGCCTGGTCAACGAGCGTCAGGACGTGATCGACAACAGCTGTCCGATTCAGGAGGACTTCCCAAGCTATCGCGCTCTGGAGCCGCAGTATTTTGCGCTCGATGCGTGGGAAGATGCGGAAGAGTCGTGTCGCAGGGCTGCCGCCGTGCAACTTACTGCCGACTCGGCCGCTGCCGAGTACGAAACGACGGTTGCCATGGCGCTGCTGGCGTGGCCCATCCGACCAGCCGCCACGTAAGGTCGATTTACGCGCTTGCCGAGTCGTGCCGATCCCGCCAACTTCTTGACGTATGAGTCCGCTCTCCGATTTGATCCATGGTCGCGGGGTCCATATCGACCCGATCCGGTGTGTCGAAGACCTGACGCGAGAGCTGGCCGCTCAGAACGTTCCGGACCTGCCGCACAGTATCTGGCAGATCCTTGGCCACATGAACTACTGGATCGATTGGGGCCTCAAACGGATCGAAGGTGTCGAAACCGGCCTTGAGGACGAGCAGGCCAGCTGGCCGACGATAGCCGGGCTGGAGGACGATCTCGCCTGGCAGCACGAAGTGGGCTTCTTCCGAACCAACCTGGATCAGCTGGCAACGCTGGCCGATGCACGGGCCTCGACCCTGTCGCGCATTCTCGACCGAAACACCGGCCGGACCGTCGAGGGGCTTCTCTGGGAATTGGTACTGCACAACAGCTACCATCTGGGCCAGATCGTCCAGCTGCGCAGACTGCTGCACGCCTGGCCGCCTTCAGGCCGCTAGCTGCCAGGGCCCGACTCGTCGCCAGGCGCCACCACCGAACTGCGGCCGATGGCGCCCGTCTTCATTGACTGCGCCGGCCGAGAGCCCGCACCGCAATATCGGGAAAGTCGGTAAAGATTCCATCGACGCCGAGATCGGCAAAGTGCCGTACTTCGCGCTCTGCATCGCCGTCATACCCAGCAGGCAAATACTCCGGATCGGCTCGCAGAGTCCAGACATGAACGAACAACCCGGCCCGATGCGCCTCGGCCACGAGCGTGGTAGGCGGGTCGAGCCGTCCCTCCGCACCAATCGGCTGGACCAGTTCCTTGGCCACACCGATGCCATCGACATACTCAGCCAGGGCCTTCAGTCCGCCGCTCGCGATCAGGTCGGCATAGGCGCGGAGGTCTCCCGCCAGAACGAAGTCGGCCGGGCGTCCGCGCGGCTCGATCAGCTGGACCAGGCGGAGTCGAGTCCGTTCCCGGGCCCAGCGCAGGTTGGCCGTCTCGAACGACTGGATATAGACAGGATCCCCGCGTTCTCGATACCCGAAACGGTCGAGCGTCAGCAGCAGTGCTTCGGTAATCGGGAGGCCCAACGCCTCGTGGTGACTGGGATGTTTGGTTTCCGGATAGATCCCGATTCGTCGACCCAGCCGTCGCTCCTCCGCCTGAACGAAGTCGATTACCTCGTCCAAGGTCGGAATCTGGTACAGGCCGTCGTGATCGTGAGATCGGAAGCTGAGCCGTTCGCGGGCCCGCAGCGTCCTGATCTCGGCGAGGGAAAAGTCCTCGACGAACCAGCCGGTATACTCGGCACCATCGATGAGGGCAGTGCGGCGTCGTTCCGGGTACTTGATCGCGGCATCGGTGGTCTGGCCGATCTCGTTCTCATGGCGCGCCACCAAGACGCCGTCCCGCGTCATCACGAGATCCGGCTCGATGACGTCGGCGCCCTGGGCAATGGCGAGCCGGTAGGATTCGAGGGTGTGTTCGGGGCGGTACCCCGACGCGCCGCGGTGCCCGATCACGATCGGCCCGGGCCGCATCGGGCTCAACTCACGCCAGGATTGGTCAGACTCTTGACCAGGCGGTACATGAACTCGAGACCCTCATAGAAGGCCTCGGCCGAGATGCGCTCATTCATGCCGTGCGCACCGCTGTCTCCGTAGAACAGGCCGGACACACCATAGACCGGGATGCCGGCGTTTCGAAAGTAGAGCCCGTCGGTAGCTCCCGTACTCATGGTCGGCAGAACCGGTACGCCGGGCCACATCTCTGCGGTAACCCGCTCGATCTGCTTCATCAGCTCGGGTGTGAGTGGTGAAGGCGGGCTGTCGGTGGCGCGACTGACCGGCGTGATCGACACCTTCGGATTGGCGATGATGCCTTCGAGCGTCTGCTGCACCTGCTCCGGCGTCTCGTCGGGCAGGATCCGACAGTTCACATTGGCGCGGGCCCGTTGCGGCAGTGCGTTTCGGGCGTGTCCCGCGTTGAGCATGGTAGCCACGCATGAAGTGCGCAGCATCGAGTTGTAGCCTGGATCGGCCGACAAGGTCCCAGCCGCAGCCGCATCCCGTTCGTTCGCCACGATGGCGCGCATCGCCGCACCCAGCTTGGGCTCGACCAGCGTCGCCGTCCTGGTGAAATACGCCCGCGTCACTTCATTCAGTCGGACCGGGAAGTCAAACGCGCCGATGCGGACGAGCGCCGCACTCAAGTGGCTGATGGCGTTGTCTTTGACCGGGCGGGAACTGTGTCCGCCCGGGTTGGTCACCTCGAGCGTGAAATCCTGGACCTTCTTCTCGCTGGCCTGGACCGCGTTGGCCACCTTGACGCCATCGCGCAGCTGGCCGCCCCCGCCCTCGTTGAGGACGAACTCGGCATCAACCAGGTCGCGGCGATTCTCGAGCAGCCAGACCACGCCGTTGTCCGGACCACCCTCTTCGTCGGCGGTCAGCGCCACAATGATGTCGCGATCGGGTACGTACCCTTCCGCCTTCATCCGCATGATCAGGGCGAGATGAATTGCCCCCTCATCCTTGTCGTCGGCCACGCCTCGACCGTAGAAGGTGCCGTCACGCTCGAGAAACTCAAACGGCGGGAGGGTCCAGTCGGCCGGGTTGGCTTCAACCACATCGTGGTGCGAAAGGAGCAGGATCGGCTTCTTGTTCGACGAACGACCCCGCAACCGCACGATCAGATTGCCTTTGTTCGGTGCCGACTCGACGACCACGACATCGGATGCGGGGAAACCAGCCGCGCGGACGCGGGCGGCCATGGCTTCGGCCGCCTTCGTCATCTCGCCGCCGGATTGTGAGGTATTGTAGCCGACCAGCTCGGCGAGAAGATCGCGGGCTACCTGCTCCCACTGCGTCAGTTTCCGATCCTGCGCGCCGGCCGCCGACACGGCCCCGGAGACGAGGGCGAGCCCGACGAGGCCGGCGCGGGAAAAGCTCATGGGAAGGTCGTCTTGATCCAGTACTCGTGGAGTACGATGAGTGCGAGAATGATCGCGGCCGCAATCAGGAGCGGCCAGACAAACAGGTGGCTCAGCAGTGCCGAATCCTGCTTGAGATGCATGTAGAACATTGCGACCAGCGCGAACTTTGCGGCCGACAAAATCAGCAGAATCGGGACGACGAGCGGCTCGATCACACTGTGGAGCGGCATGGTCGGCCGCACACCGATTTCGTAGGCCAGCACCTCGAGTGCCGTCAACGCGAACAACACGACGCCGATCTTGACGTAGAGCCCGGGCGTCGGATGCGCGTGCTCGGAATGGCTTTCGCTATGGGATGCCATGGTTCGGATCCTTCCTCAGCGCATCAGGTAGACGACGGGGAAGATCACGATCCACACCACGTCGACAAAGTGCCAGTATAATGCGGCCAGTTCCAGGTTGAGCGCCTTCTCAGGCGGCAACTTCCCGCGAATGGCCAGGACCAGCATCGTGGCAAGCCAGATCACGCCGATCGAAACGTGCGTTCCATGGAAGCCGGTCAGGGTATAGAAGGTCGACCCGAAGAGATTGGTGCTGAACCCCAACCCCTTGTGGAAAAAATGGTAGAACTCGTAGACCTGCATGCCGACGAAGAAGAGACCGGCAATGACCGTGGCTGTGAGCCAGCCGATCATCATCTTGCGGTTGCCCTTCTGCGCGCCGTAGAGCGCGAGCACCACGAAGAGCGAGCTGAACAACAGGACCGCCGTGCCGAACGTGACCAGCGGAATCTCGAAGATGGCCTCGCAGGTCTGCTTGGTACCGTTGATGACGCACTCGGAGGCCTCGTGCGGCAGCGGACCAACCAGACTCTTGCCTTTGTAGACGAGATAGGTCGAGATCAGAGTCGCAAAGAACAGACACTCTGACCCGATAAAGGACCAGAGGGCTATCTTGCGGTTGTCAATGCCGGTCGACGTCCAGTGATGCTCGTCGATCGCGCCCGGCTCGGCAGGTTGGGATGCGGCGTGTGCCACGTGTCAAATCTCCAGTTTATCTAGCGGGCGAGCCGTAGCTCGCCCCGTCCCGATCAATGGTTGCAGCCGCGGTGTTCAGTGCGCCGGTTCGAAGGCCCACCGGTACACGCCGTAGAACAGCCAGAGCGCGCTGAAGATCGTGAAGATCCACCAGCTCGACCAAGTCCGGATGAACAGCAGGCTGAAGAACAGCAGGAACACGCCGATCGCGGCCACCAGCGGCCAGTACGACGGGTTCGGCATATGGATGTCTTCGCCGCTGACCGGCTGCGGCTCCGGCAACTCGCCGCCTGCCGCGCGCCGCGCATCCCACTGCGGCACCGAGCTGTGCACCACCGGCAGCTTCGGGAAGTTGAACTCCTGCGGC
Source organism: Gemmatimonadales bacterium (assembly GCA_019637315.1). NCBI lineage: Bacteria > Pseudomonadati > Gemmatimonadota > Gemmatimonadia > Gemmatimonadales > Gemmatimonadales bacterium. The sequence goes on along the minus strand of JAHBVU010000005.1, from coordinate 215,641 downwards.
GGCGACGGAATCGACCACTCCAGGGTCGCGCCGCGCCACGGATCGGCAGGCGCATTGGCCGGCCCGCGCCAGGTCTTGATGATGTTGATGATGAAGACCAGGAAGCCGAATGCGATCATGAACGAGCCGTAGGTCTCGACCCGGTTCCAGAACTCGAAGCCGAGGCCTTCCGGATAGGTATACACCCGGCGCGGCATGCCGTGCAGGCCGAGGAAGTGCATCGGGAAGAAGGTCAGATTCATCCCGATGAACATCAGCCAGAAGTGGGCCTTGCCCAGCTTCTCATCGAGCAGGCGACCGAACATCTTCGGCCACCAGTAGTACGCGCCGGCCGTCAAGCCGAAGATGGCGCCACCGAAGAGCACGTAGTGGAAGTGCGCCACGATGAAGTACGTGTCGGTCTGCTGCAAGTCGGCCGGCGGCGACGCATGCATCACGCCCGACAGACCACCGATCACGAAGAGCGCCACCATCGCGATCGCCGAGAGCATGGCTGTCGTATACCGGATCGAGCCGCCCCACATGGTGCCCAGCCAGTTGAAGATCTTCACACCGGTCGGTATCGCGATCACCATGGTGGCAATCGAGAAGAAGGTGTCGGCAAACGGTCCCATGCCGGTGGCGAACATGTGGTGACTCCACACGCCGAATCCGACGAAACCGATGAAGATGCCCGAGAACACCATCGCGGTGTAGCCGAAGAGCGGCTTCCGCGAAAAGACCGGAAGAATCTCCGACGTGATACCGAACGCCGGCAGAATCAGGATGTAGACCTCCGGATGTCCGAAGATCCAGAAGAGGTGCTGCCACATGACCGGATCGCCGCCGCCATCGGGCATGAAGAAGCTCGACCCGAAATTGCGGTCGAACATCAGCATGATGAGCGCGACGGTGATGACCGGGAAGGCCAGCACCAGCAGCACCTGCACCACGAAACTCATCCAGACGAACATCGGCATCCGGAGCATCCGCATTCCGGGCGCCCGCATGTTGATGATGGTGACGAAGAAGTTGACTGCCGCCGCAACCGAGGCCACACCGAGGATCTGGAGGCCAAGCACCCAGAAGTCGATGTTGAGCCCCGGCGACGGCGCCGCAGCCGTCGCCGGAATCACCCGCGATGACGTCAGGTTGGCATAACCGAACCAGCCCCCATCGGGCGGCGCGCCCACCACGAAGCTCGCGTTGATGAAGAGGCCGCCCAGCAGGAAGACCCAGTAGCTGAAGGCGTTGAGCCGCGGAAACGCGACGTCTCGTGCCCCGATCTGGATCGGGATGAAATAGTTGAAGAACATCGCCGACAGCGGCATGACCCCGAGAAAGATCATGGTCGTGCCGTGCATCGTGAACAACGCGTTGAACGTATCCGGATCGACCAGCTTGCCGTTCGGCCCGGTCAGCTGCATCCGCATGATCAACGCTTCGATCCCGCCCAACAGAAAGAACAGGAACGCGGTGGCACCATACATGATGCCGATCCGCTTGTGATCGACCGTCGTGATCCAGCTCCAGATCCCGGTCTTCGGGTGAACGTGCGGAAGCGCCGGAGGACGATGCTCGAGTACCGAGGTTGCCATGGCTCGTCGCCTTATTTGTGCATCCGGAGATACGCGACCAGCGCGTCGATCTCCGGTTCAGTGAGCGGCCGGGGCAGGATCATGTGACTGCCCTTTTTCATCGCCTGCGGATCCCGAAGCCAGGCGGCAAGGTTCGTCGGCGTGTTCTCATACATATTGCCGCCGATCGACACCCTGCTGCCGAAGTGGCTCAGGTTGGGGCCGCGCAGCGTCATCGCACCCGCCAGCGGGGTCCCAGCCATGGCGTGGCACGTCATGCAGCCACCGGCCACGAACGCAGCCTGACCCTTGGTATGGATGGTGTCAGCCTTCCAGGCGCTGTCGACAGCCGCCGGAACCCGGCCACCCTCGACCAGGGGCGAGCCGACCTGCCGAGCCGCAACCCAGGCCTCGAAATCGGCGTCCGACTTGACGATGACCCGAAGGCCCATCGTCGCATGCTGGATACCGCACAACTCGGCGCACTGCCCACTGTAGTCGCCGGTCGAATCGGCCGTGAACCAGAGCGGATTGATCTTGGGATACTTGGTGTTCGGAAAGACCGGGAAAACGTCCCGCTTGGCGGCCAGCTGCGGCGACCAGAAGCTGTGCAGCACGTCGGCGCTCCACATCTTGAGGCCGATCATCTTGCCGACCGGCACCACCATTTCGTTGGCGGTAACCACGCCGAGTTTGGGATAGCGGAACTCCCACCACCACTGATGCCCGATCACCTCGACCTCGACCTCGGGGTTCGGCGCAGGCAACGAGGTCTTGAAGATCGTCTTGACGGTCGGCACGGCAATGAACACCAGAATGATCGCAGGAACGACGGTCCAGACGATTTCGAGGGTCGTATTGCCGTGCGTCTGCTCAGGCTCCGCATCGCCGGGCTTGGCCCGGAACCGCCACAGCACATAGATCAGCGCAGCCTCAACCAGAACGAAGACAGCCATGGCCCACCAGAATGTCTGGCGGAACAGGCTGTCGATCAATCGGGTAAAGTCGCTGCGCGGATCGAGTGTCGTCTGCGGATAGTTCGGGTAGCTGTCGGCACACGCGGCGACGAGAAGGACCAGGCCCAAGAGGGCAACCCTGGCCATCCACGCGCGCTTGACGCGGTTGGGGCTTCGTTCCATGCGCTGCAAATCCGAGATTGATGAGGATTCGTAGTGAGGCCGGGGAGGCCACTCCCACGACGGGCGGAAGTTTAACTGCGACAAGAGGTTGCGTCAAGAAAATCATTCAGCCGAAGGCCCGGCAAATCCGAATACCGAACCCCCGATTACAAGGGTGCCCGACCGAACCAGGTCCCTGCTGCACACGCCGATCATATACCACGACATACCAATCACTTAGACACGTTCGAAGGACCCGTTTCGCTCCGACCCGATTGTAGGTACCTTACGATTTGGCGGTTGGTTCGCCCTGTGCCCGGCTGCAACCCAGCCGGGCCAGCGTCTTTTCTGGAGCCCGGAGTCGCCCATGATCCGTGAGATGCGAGAAAAACTCGGCGCCGAGATCGAAGCGCTGACGCATGAACTCAAGATCACCTTGCCACAAGCCATTGCGACGGCTGTTGCCCTGGGCGACCTCCGGGAGAACTCGGAATACAAGGCCGCCCTGGAACGCCAGCAGCTGGTCCAGGCCCGGCTCGGTCAACTCCATCAGCGGCTCGCCCAACTGACCCAGCTCGCCAACACCGAGGCTCCCATCGATCGGGTCGGCCTGGGCTCCAAGGTGACCGTGATCGACGTCGAGACCGAGGAAATCGAGACCTATCAACTCGTGCTGGCCGAGATGATGGACATCGACGCAGGGCATATCTCCCTGATGTCGCCGCTGGGTCGCGCCCTCAACGACCGCAGAGTCGGCGACGAGGTCACCCTCCGGCTGCCGACCCTGATCCGCCGCCTCCGCGTCACCGAACTCGTTACGGTTCACCAGGCAGGATAGACCATGGAGTTCCCGAAGAAACTGCTCGTCGTGGGCGACCGGGTCCTCGTCACCCCGGAAGATGGTGAGGAGCGAACCCGAGTCGGGCTCTACCTGCCGGCCACCGCCATGGATACGCAGCAGATCCAGGGCGGCCTGATCGTCGCCACCGGACCGGGCGACCCGGTGCCCGATGCCTCGAGCTTCGACGAGGAGCCCTGGCGCGCCCTGGAAAAGACTCCGCGCTTCCGCCCCATGCAGGCCCGGGTCGGTGATCACGCCATCTTCTTCCGCAAAGCCGCGGTCGAGATTTCCTTCGAAGACAAGAAGTACCTGGTGGTTCCCCAGGGCGCGATCCTGGTGCTGGTGCGCGATGAACTCCCCATCTGACCCTCAGGTCAGACCCGCGAAGCCGCTGCCCCGACCGAAGACCATCTTCAGCCGAGCGCTCCGTTTGCGCTGCCCCGCTTGCGGCGGCCGGCCAGTCCTGCTCAGCTGGCTCAAAGTTGCGCCGAACTGTCCCACCTGCGGCTTCCGCTTCGACCGCCACGAGCCAGGCTACTGGATCGGCAGCTACAGCATTAACATCTTCGCGACCGAAGGCGTCTTCGTCGTCTTTTTCGTCATCGGGATGTTCGCCACCTGGCCGGACGTGCCCTGGACCAGGCTCCTGTTCATCGGACTGGGCATCGCGGTCGTCACACCCTTTATCATTTTCCCCTACGCCCGGATGCTTTACCTGGCCCTCGACCTGAGCATTCGTCCCCCGGAGCTCTCGGACCTCGCCGACCCGGCGGAGCCGAACCCGCTCAACCGAGGGCGGACCCTTCGGAACTGATCGACCGCGGTGCGGCCGGCACCAGGCGACGTCGCCAGGAGCGTACCCCGAACCCGACCCCGACCAGCACCAGCCCGACCGGCACGATCACGCCAAGCAGCGCAATGCCGCCCGCCACCACGCCCACGAAATTCCGCCACGCCTCCTTGAACGCATCCCGTATCACGTTGTCACCGGGGTTGCCGACCAGCGGTCCGGATTCGAAGACCGTAACCGACAACGTGCTCATGGCCACCTGGCGCTCGAGATACCGCAGCCGCCCCTCGTAGCGCTCGATTTCCTGACGAACCCGGGCCAGCTCGCGCTCCACGCCAAGCACCTCTTCGAGCTTGCCGGCCCGGGTTGCCAGCAGGGTGACGAGGCGTTCTTCCAGTCGCTTGGCATTGGCCGTCCGCGCCGAGATGTCGACATACTCCTCGCCGACATCCTGAGTCGACGTCGAGGCATTGGTCACCCTGCCGATGCCGCTCAACTGATCGAACGCAGCCTGATATCGTGCGGTGGGCAGCTTGATTTCGAGCGTGGCACTCCGAGCAGCCTGCTCACCCGTCTGAAACGAGCTGTTGGCTACGTAGCCACCCATCAGACCCGCGACCTCGGTCACCCGCCGAATCGCGGCCTCGAGGGTGTCGACTCGAATCGAGGCGTATCCAGTGCGGATCAGCATCCGATCGGGCAGCACGACCGGCATTGGCGGTTCCGACGGCACTGGCTGGGCAAATCCGGCCGCGTCGGCAGCCATGCTTCGAGTGGCCTGGTTGCCAAGCAGCCCGGGCGCAACCTTGGCCGGCACCGCCAGCTCACCCGCCGGCAGCTCCACCTCCGTCGGACCATCGGACCCGCACCCGACCAGCATCGCACCCAGGAGCATCACGGCAGCAGCGATTCGACCCGACATACCACGTTCCTTTAACCGAAGTGGTCCGGGAGATGCGCCTGCCTCCGAAACGTGCACAGGCCGGCACCCCTTTCGGATGCCGGCCTGTGATCGAGCTCAATGACCCGGTGGCTGAGACTGCCGGATCAACCCGGCGCAGATGGCGGACGCCCGGTATCGCCCCATCCCGCGAGCAACACTTGAAGCAGCCGATCCGTTTCTCCCACCCTGACCGGCTCGGCCGCCTCGTCTGATTCCTCCTCTTCATCCATCTGGGACAGGAACGCCGGTACTGGCAGCGGAGCAGGAACTGCCGGTTCAGGCCGCTCGAACAATCGGATCCGCGGCGGATCCTTCGGCAGGATGTTCTGATCCGGATCGAAATACGGATTGGCATCGAACAGGCCCTTGAAGGGCGGATCAAAGCGGTAGTTCGGTACCCGGGCAATCACGGGCTGATCGCCGCTGATCTGTAGAATCATCTCGTGATTCTCGAGGTCGACGATGGCGTCGGGCGTCCCGAATCCCGTCAGCTCATGCAGGTCACGGGCAGCGAGCGAGTTGAAGGCCCCGAAGCATTGCAGCACCTGACAGTTGTTGACCATGGTTTGCCAGTCCGACGGATAGAGCAGCCGAAGCTGGCTCAGATCCTGCCAGAAACTCCAGGTCCGCATCCCATAGCCGCGCAGCAGCGTGATCGCCTGCCGCAATTGCGGCAGGGTGCCCAACTGTGCGGCCTCGTCCAGAAGAAACAGCGTAGCCTGCTTGGCCCGGCTTCGCCGCCGGGTGATCGCCGTCATCAGCGTGGCGATCCAGAGCCGAAGCAGCTTGCCGTGGCTCTCGAGCATATGGGGTGGGACCACGATGTAGATCGAGAGCGGCTTGCCTAACGTCACGTCGTCGAGGTCGAAAGTGGTCTCCCGGATGGCATTCTGAACCAGCGGGCCCCGGAGGAAGTCGACACCATCCTGCGCCACGGCGACGATCGAGCCGCGGGTCTCGGCGGCACCGACCGCGAGCGACTGTGCCACGGCGCGGGCCTCGGGGTGCACCGAGATCCGCATTGCCTCGATCAGCTTGTCCGGATCGCCGGAACTCAACCCGATCAAGTTCCGCACGGTGTTCAGATTACGTTCTTCGACGGGATAGTCCGCAATCGTATGCAGAATGACCCCGAAGAGGAGGTGCGCCGCCCGCTCGTACCAGAATCGATTCTTCTCGTCCTGCCTGTGATCGATCAGAACCCCGGCCAGCGCCGCCGCTTCATCCACCGTCGTGGCCGAGGTCGGGTCGAGCATATCGAGGGGATTGAGCGCCGCCGCCGGCTGATCGGTAATGCCGATTGGATCGAGCACGATGACCTGATGACCCAGCTCGCGCCGCCGCCGCGCCGTGATGGCGACGTTTTCCCCTTTCGGATCGATCGCGATGATCGGCCCGTCGTACCGGAGCAGCGCCGGGATGATGCACCCTACCCCCTTGCCCGCCCCGGTCGGCGCAACGGTAATCAGGTGACCATCGGTCTCCATCAGAATCGGATCGATGTAGCCGGAACGCGGCGCGCGCTGCGCATCGCCGGCCCCGAAGCCCATCGGGCGGCGCCCCCGCTCCATTTCGAGCGACCAGCCGATCAGCAGACCAGGCGTACCCAGGCTGTCGGGCATCTTGAGGGTCGCCATCGGCCGCTGCCGCCGAGCGCCCGCCGCATCATCCTCCCGCCCAGCCATCGATGCCCAGGTATCGGGCAGCCGCCGTCCATCCGGACTCATCTCACCGCTCCATCGTTAGGCATCATACCCCTCGTCATCGACGATCCTGAAGGGCGGTCGGAAGAGTTCACGTCGGACCCGCAAGCGGGTCACGGGCTCGTCGTCGACCATGGTGATGTTGCCGGTGGGCTGCACCGAGAACGTGGCATGAAACAGGCTGCCGCCGTAGAGGACCGAGCCGTGCCCGAGATAAGTTCCGTCCCCACCATGGACGGAGGCCTGTCGCAGAGACTTGGAAGCGGCCAGGACCGCCGCGCGGGCCTCCGCATCCGCAATCGGCAGCAGATCAAAGGGCGACTCGACGATCTGGAAGCGCCCCTCCTCACCATGGATTGCGCTGCAGAAGAACCGCAGGTAGTCGAGGGCCAACGCCGGCTCCTTGATAGCCAGCGCCCCGGTTCCGTTCAGGTCGTGAATCGGGTTCGAGCTGCCGTCGATCGTCGTGATGCCGCCAGGTCCGTAGAGGAAGGCCAGCAGCCCGGCCTCGCCGTCCGGCAGCACCGCCTCGACCTCCGCAAGAATCCACCCCGGATAGCAGCGCGGCCGCATGGCACGAACCCGGACCGGCCAGTGCTCTACGAACAGCCGCCGGAGTCGTTCCGATTCCGCCTTCTGCGCATAGCGGAGCAACAGGGGCACCGACTCTGCCATCGTCAGGTCCCGCCAGTCTCCCGCAATGAGCGGCGGCGCTGCCCACGCCTCGGACTTGGCCAACGCTGGCGCGCCGGGTACCGCAGTGTCCGGTGCGGTCACGGAGTCGCCACAGGACCACAGCTGCCGTTCGGCGCACGCACCATCGGATACTTCACGCCGAGCTGCTCGAGATAGGTCGGATACTTGGACGCGTCATAGTAGAAGGGCCGCATCTTGTCTCGATACCGCGCCAGAATCCCCTCATTGAGATGAATCGCCGGCCGGTCCTGCGGACGAATCAGCGGCTCGTACTTGACGTCCTTGGTCTGCACGTTCCGATAGTAGTCCCAGGCATCGGTCACCAGCTGCGGCGTGAGCAGAATGTCGAGCATCGTCATGGCCAGTGCCTTGGCACCCGCCGTGGCACCCTTGTGCGCAACCGGCGTTGCCATCGCAATCGCGTCGGTCCAGTTATGACCCGGCAGACCCGGAATGTTGGACGGGAAGCGGAGCGTGACCGATGGCAGGGCCCAGGTCACGTCACCGATGTCGTCCGACCCGCCGCCCCGCATGTCTTCCGGACGCGGCGGTGGACGCAGCTCGCCGACCTCAGTATTGAGGCCCTGCTCCCGCACCTTCATCTCGACCTGAACCGCCTTGGCAAACCGCTGATCGTCCTCCGACCACTCCGGCATGCCCACAACTTTGATGTTCTCGTGCATGGCCTCGGCAATCGGCTTGTTATGGTGCTGCGGCCAGGCGGAACCCAGCACGCGAGTCGGCTCGAGCGTGGTGCCGGTCATCATCGCGGCCCCAAGCGCAATCGAGTCGGCGACAGCCCAGACGTACTTGATGTTCTGGTAGTCGGTGTCGCGGAAGTAGTACCAGACCGACGCTACCTGCGGAACGACGTTGGGCTGGTCACCGCCGTTACTGACGATGTAGTGCGACCGGTGCGACAACCGGAGATGCTCACGCCGGAAATTCCACCCGACGTTCATCAACTCGACCGCGTCGAGCGCGCTCCGCCCCCGCCACGGTGCACCAGCCGAGTGCGCCGAGGTGCCACGGAAGGTGTACTCGACCGAGACGAGCCCGGTGCCGTCGGGCTGCCCCCACGAAACACCCAGGGTGTTGGCCACGTGGGTAAAGATGTTGATGTCGACGTCCTTGAAGAGCCCCGCCCGCACGAAGTACGCCTTGGTTCCGATCTGCTCCTCGGCCACACCCGGCCAGAGCTTGATGGTGCCGGGAATCTTTTCACGCTCCATCAGGCGCTTGACTGCCAGCGCAGCGGTGATGTTGAGGCCCTGGCCCGCGTTGTGTCCCTCACCATGGCCCGGGCCACCAGGCACCATCGGCGCCCGGCACGCCACCCCGGGGAACTGCGAGGCCTGCGGAATGCCATCGATGTCCGAGCCCAGCGCGATCACCGGCTTGCCCGAACCCCAGGTAGCGACCCAGGCCGTCGGAATACCGGCATAGTTCTCCTCGATCGTAAAGCCCTCGCGCCGCAGGATGTCAGTCAGGTACTTCGAGGTTTCGAACTCCTGGAAGCCGAGTTCACCGAAACTGAAGACCTGGTCAACCATTTCCTGGGTCGCTTTGGCACGGCCCTGGACGTCGCTGACGACCTCCTTCTTGAGACGGGCCAGACGCGGATCGGGCCGAGCGGTCGACCTGGTCTGGGCCAGGAGGCCGGCATCGGCCAGGAAAACGAGGGTACCCAGGAGTAGGAGTTGGCGCATTGGTCGCTCCATGTGCATGACAATCAGGGACGGGGCCGCGGTCCGCAGCTGCCGTCGGCCGCGCGCAGCGTGGGATAGCTCACGCCAAGCTGGTCGAGGTAGGTGGGATACTTGGCTGCGTCATAGTAGTAGGGTCGCATCCGGTCGCGATACCGCGCCAGGATCGGCCCGTTCAGTTCGACGGCCGGACGATCCTCGGCGCGCACGAACGGCTCGTACTTCAGGTCCTTGGTCTGTTCATTGCGAAAATAGTCCCACGCAGCCGTCACGAGCGCTGGAGTCAGCAGCACATCGATCATGGTGAGGGCCAGCGCCTTGGCCCCGGCGGTCGCACCTTTGTGAGCGATCGGCGTCGCCATCGCGATCGCGTCGGCCCAGTTGTGCCCGGGCGTGCCGGGCACGTTCGAGGGATAGAAGAGCTGTACCGTCGGCACCGACCACGAGACGTCGCCGATGTCATCCGACCCGCCACCCCTGCGCTCCGCGGCCGGGGGCGGTCGGTCCAGCCCGCGAGCGATGGTATCGAGACCACGCTCGGGCATTTTTAGTTCACGCTGAATCGCCTTGGCAAATCGGACGTCGTCGTCCGACCACTTCGGCATTCCGACGCGCTTGATGTTGGCCCCCATGGCTTCCGCCACGGGCCGGTTGAAATGGGGCGGCCACGCGGCACCGAGCACGCGGGTGCTCGCGAGGGTGGTGCCGGTCATCATCGCGGCGCCCCGGGCCACCGAGTCGGCCACGGCCCAGACGCTCCGGACGCCGGACGCCTCGATCTCGCGCAGGAAGTACCAGACCGACGCGGTCGACGGAACCACGTTAGGCTGATCCCCGCCATCCCGGACCGTATAGTGGGACCGGTGGTCGAGCCCGAGATGCTCGCGCCGATAGTTCATCCCCACGTTCATCAGCTCGACCGCGTCGAGCGCACTCCGGCCGCGCCAGGGCGCCCCGGCGCTGTGCGCACTGGCGCCTTGGAATGTGTACAGGAGCGAGACAAGGCCGCTGTACCCATTCGGGGCTTCCGACGGCGTCGTGAAGTTGTGGAAGACATGAGTAAAGAAGCTGACGTCGACGTCCTTGAAGAGCCCGTCGCGCGCGAAGAACGCCTTGGCACCGAGCTGCTCCTCGGCAACCCCAGGCCAGATCTTGATCGTGCCCGGCAGCCGCTCCCGTTCCATCAGCCCTTTGACCGCGAGCGCTGCCGCGATCACCACCGCCTGGCCGGAGTTGTGACCCTCGCCGTGACCAGGGGCGCCGTCCACCAACGGTACCCGGCAGGCAACGCCCGGCATCTGCGAGGCCTGCGGAATCGCGTCGATATCAGAACCGAGCGCAATGACCGGCTTACCCGAACCCCACGTCGCCACCCACGCGGTCGGCATCCCGGAGATGCCCTCGGTGACCGTGAAGCCCTCATTGCGCAGGAGTCCGACGAGATAGCGCGACGTTTCCGATTCCTGGAAACCGAGCTCGCCGTAGCTGAAGATCTGGTCGTTGATTTCCTGGACCAGCTTGGCGCGTGCCTCGACCAGGGCCAGTGCTTCGCGCTTGAGCGGCTCGAGCCGGCGGTCGGCACCGGCCGCTCGCGTGCCAGTTTGTGCGCCGGCTGGCACCGCAGCCGCAGCCAGAAGTGCTCCAAGGAGGACGCAACGAGACCGCATCATGACTCCGGTCGGGGGAACGGGGTACGGCAGGATCTGACGGCAGATTGGAATCCTGCAAACTACGCCGAGCCGACCCACTCCGGGAGGGCGGCAACGAAAGCCCGAAACGGCGTGTCCAACTCTATATGGGCACGGCTTGGCTGCCTCAGACCGGTCGGACCGCCTGCGTTACCCGCGTTTCTAATTCGTCCGACACCCCTTCGATACGACGCCCTCTTGCGGGAAACCTGCCAGGACATAGATTGTCTATCCCCTAGATGAACGATGCCCCTGCCATGGCGCCCGATTCCAAGCGCGATCTCCTCCCCGGCACGCTCGACATGTTGATCCTGAAGACCCTCACCGCACAGTCGATGCACGGTTACGGCATCGCGCAGCACATCCAGCGGCTCTCACAGGACGTGCTCAAGGTCGAGGAAGGGTCGCTCTATCCGGCCCTGCAGCGGATGCGACAGAAGGGCTGGATCAAGGCCGAGTGGGGGGTAACGCCCAACAACCAGCGGGCGCGGTACTACACCGTCACGACGGCCGGTCGCCGACAGCTCGGTGAGCAGGAAAGCGGCTTTGCCGACTTGGTCGCAGCCATTGCGCGGGTCATGAAGCCAGCCCAATGACCTTCCGCGAGCTGCTGGCCAAGCTGCGCGACTGGCCCAGGCGCGACCGGCTCGATGCCGAGCTGGCTGAGGAGCTGCGCTTTCACCGGGCACAGCTGGAGCGCGACGACGGCTCGGCAGCCGTCCGCCGGTTGGGCAACCTGACCCGCCTCAAAGAGAACACCCGGGATATGTGGTCGATCCGCTGGCTCGACGATCTGCTGCAGGACATTCGATATGCCCTGCGCGGTCTCCGTCGCTCGCCCGGATTCGCGGCAACGGTCATCCTGACGCTCGGGCTTGGCATCGGCGCCAACGCGGCGATGTTCGGGGTGATCGACCGGCTGATGTTCCGGCCCTATCCGTACCTGCGCGATCCTGCCACGGTGGATCGGGTCTATCTGCAGCTCAGCGGTCGCAACGACGCCACCACCACTTCGGTGAGTTTCCCCTATACCCGCTATCTCGATCTGCGGCGCTGGACATCATCCTTTTCCGAATCCGCGGCGTTCGTGGCGGCACGCCATGCGATCGGGAGCGGTGAGGATGCGCGGGAACACCCTGTCTATGGCGTGAGCGCCTCGTTCTTCGACTTCTTCGAGGCGCGACCTGCAGCAGGCCGATTCTTCGGGCCGGCCGAGGATGCACTGCCGGCGGGCACCGACGTCGTGGTGCTCGGCCATCGATTCTGGCAGGCCGAGCTCGGCGGCCGGAACGTTTTGGGCGAAACGATCCAGATCGGCTCCGCACGTTACCAGGTAGTGGGTGTGGCACCGCCCGGCTTCGTGGGCGTCGCGCAGACCCGCGATCCGGCCGTCTTCATTCCGATCACGGCCTACGCGGTCCACGAAGGCTGGGGAGCCCCGACCGACTACCATCATCAGTACACCTGGGACTGGACCGAGATGATGGTCCGCCGTAAGCCGGGCATCGATCGTGACCAGGCGACCGCGGACCTGACCGCGGCGTTCGTCCGGAGCCGGGTGGCCGCGCGCGCGGTGCATCCGAACTTCCTGCAGACCGAACGCGCCAGCCCGCGCGCGATGGCCGGGCCACTGCAGACGGCGGCCGGGCCGGACGCCGGCCTCGAGATGCGCACGCTGCTCTGGGTCGCGGGCGTCGCCGCGATCGTGCTGATCATCGCCTGCGCCAACGTCGCCAATCTGTATCTGGCGCGCGCGGTCGGCCGGCGGCGGGAGCTCGCATTGCGCCTCGCGTTGGGGGTAAGCCGCGGGCGTCTGGTCCGCCAAGCGCTCACCGAGAGCCTGCTGCTCTCGCTGATCGGCTGCGCCGCCGGTCTGCTCGCCGCGCAATGGGCCGGCATCGGGCTCCAGCGGATGTTCCTGCCATTCGCGAGTTCGTTCGACGTGGTAACCGACTGGCGGACCCTGGGCCTCGCCAGCGCCGCTGCGCTGCTGGCGGCAGTAGCCACAGGGGTCGCTCCCGTACTGTTCGCCCGGCGCGAGTTGCCCGCAAGCCGGCTCACGACGGGCAGCCGCGCCGGCTCGGCGGACCGGTCGCACGCCCGATCGATGCTCCTGGTGGCGCAAGCTGCGCTTTCCGTCCTCCTGCTGGTGGGCGCCGGCCTCTTCGTGCGCAGCTTGGTGCGCGTTCAGGCGCTGCCGGCCGGCTTCGATCCCGAACCGGTACTCCTGATGGTCTGGGAACGCCGCGGCTCGGCGACTAGCCCGGCCGAACGCATCGCCGTTCGCGACCACATCCTCGAGGCGGCCCACCGGCTTCCCGCCGTCGAGGCCGCGGCGTGGGTCTCCAGCGTCCCGATGCAGGGCACCTCGACATTCGGTCTCGCCGTGCCAGGCATCGATTCGGTGACGCGCCTCGGACGGTTCAGCTATCAGATTGCTTCGCACCGGTACTTCGACGTAGTGAAGACCCGCATCCTCCGCGGCCGGGCCTTTACCGGCGCCGACCGGGACGGCAGCCCGCCGGTCGTCGTGGTAAGCGCCGCGATGGCGCAGACCTTGTGGCCCGACCGGGATCCGCTGGGCCAATGCATTCGCGTGGGCTGGATGAACCGGCCGCCCGAGACGATGCCCTGCACCACCGTGATCGGTGTCGCCGAGGATGCGCTGCAGGACCCGTTGGCGGAGCGCACCTTGCGTTACTACCTGCCGCAGGCCCAGCTCGACGAGGGCGGCTGGCAGCTTGCGCTCCGCATCCGAGGTGACGCCCGCGCCGAGGCGGAGGGCATCCGGCGGGCGCTGCAGCGGGAGCTGCCCGGCCTGTCCTACCTCTACGTACAGGCCATGGGCGACATGTATACCCAGCGCCACCGCTCCTGGCGGATGGGCGCCACGATGTTTCTGGCCTTCGGCGCGTTGGCGCTGGTGGTGGCTGCGATCGGCCTATACGGGGTGATGGGATACGACGTGGCGCAACGGATGCACGAGCTCGGTGTCCGTACGGCGCTCGGCGCGCAGCGCGCGAACCTGGTCGCCCTGGTGCTCAGGCGCGCACTCACGCTCACGCTCGCCGGCGTGGCTGCGGGCCTCGTCCTGGCGCTGATCCTCTCCGGGTGGATCGAGCCGCTCCTGTTCCGGCAGTCGGCGCGCGACCCCCTCGTCTACGGCGGTGTTAGCCTGGTACTGGTGCTGGTGGCCCTCATCGCCACCGCCCTGCCGACCCTGCGGGCAACGCGGGCCGACCCCAACACCGTCCTGCGGAGCGACTGAGATGAGCGAGTGGCTGGCCCGGCTTCGCGATCGCTTCCAGCGCGGGCGCCTCGACGCGGAGTTGGGCGAAGAACTTCGCTTCCACCATGAATCGCTGACACGAGATGGCGGCGCCGGCGCTGCGCGGCGCCTGGGCAACCTGACACAGCTCAAAGAGGACACGAGAGATATGTGGTCATTCCGCTGGCTGGACGAGTTGGGCCAGGATGTCCGCTACACCATGCGCAGCTTCAGGCGTACGCCCGGCTTTACGGCGGCGGCCGTGCTGACCCTGGCCCTGGGCGTCGGAGCCACCACCGCCATCCTGAGCGTCGTCAATGGCGTGCTGATCCGACCGCTGCCATATCCGAACGCCGATCGCGCCGTCCTCGTCTGGACCGGCGACCCGCGCTCACCCGGGACGAACCTGCCGTTCAGCCTGCCCGACTTCGTCGACCTGCGCCAGGAGAGCAAGACGTTGGAGCAGGTGGCCGCTTTCCGGAGCTGGAACTTTACCCTTGCCGAGCAAGGCGAACCCGAGCAGCTGGCCGGCGCCAACGTTTCACCCGGACTCTTCGAGGTCCTCGGAGTGCGCCCGGCCCTCGGCCGCACCTTCGCGCGCGACGAGGAGCAAGCGGGTGGCGTGGTCATCATCAGCGACCGGCTCTGGCGACGACGATTCGGGTCCGATCCCGCCTTGCTGGGCCGGTCGGTGGTGCTGAACGGCGTTGCCCGCACGGTCATCGGCGTGATGCCGCCCGGATTCCACTTTCCGCGCGGCGCCGAGCTGCCATCGGGATTCCAGTTCGGCAACCGGACCGACCTGTGGGCGCCGCTCGAGACTAGCGGCCTGACGCCGCAGCTCCGCGGTCAGCGGAACCTGGCCGTCGCGGCCTTGCCCAGAGCAGGCGTCGACCGGGCAGCCGTCGATGCAGACCTGGGCCTCGTGATGCGCTCCCTGGCCGAGCGCTATCCGAACTACCATGCGGAAACCACCATGAGGGGGGCGCCGATCCTGGAAACCGCCGTGGCCCCCGTCAAACCGACCCTGCTCGTGCTGCTCGGCGCCGTCGGATTCCTGCTCCTGATTGCGTGCGTCAACGTATCGAGTCTCCTGCTGACCCGAACCGAGGCACGGCGGCGGGAGATCGCTGTGCGGACCGCCATCGGCGCAGGCAGTGGCAGGTTGACCCGGCAATTCTTCACGGAAAACCTCGTCCTCGCGATCGTCGGCGGCGGACTGGGTGCCCTGGTTGCTGTGCTCACGAAGCAGGCGCTGCTCAACCTCGCGCCGATCGACCTGCCCCGACTCGACGATGTGGTCATCGACTGGCGCGTCCTGAGCGGCATCATCGCGCTGGTGGCCGCGATCGGCACTGGACTCGGCGCGCTGGTTGCTTCGGAAACGCGGCATGCCGACCGCAGCACTCTGCTGCGGGACGGCACGCGAGGCAGCGCGGGACCGAAACGGCATCGGGCTCGGAACGGACTCGTGGTCCTGCAGGTCGCCGTGTCCGTGGTGCTCCTGGCTGGCGCGGCTCTCCTGGCCCAGACGCTTCGCAACCTGCAGAATCAGGATCCCGGGTTCGCACCGGCAGGCATCATCTCGGCCAAGCCGATCCTTCCGGTTGCTGCCAGCGATTTCTCACGATTCCTCGAGGCCAGCGTTCGCTGGCGGCAGGTCTATCGACAGGCAATCGACGAGCTTGCCGCCCGACCGGGCATCGTCCAGGTCGCCGCGATCAGCAGCCTACCGCTGAGCGGCGCGTGGGAGTCGAACGCATTTACGGTTGCCGGGCGGCCGCCCCTTCAGGCGCACGAACGGCAGTTCGCGCTCTTTGCCGGGGTCTCCGAGCAGTACTTCCAGACCCTCCGCATTCCGCTCGTCCGGGGTCGCTACTTCGACGCAACCGACCGGGACTCGTCGGCAGCCTCGATCATCATCAGTGAGGCGGCGGCGCGCGCCTACTGGCCGAACGAGGACCCGATCGGAGCGCGGGTCGAGGGCATGTTCGGCCCGCCGGTCACAGTCGTCGGCATCGTCGGCGACGTGCGGCATCGTGATATGGTGTCGGCACCGGTGCCGATGATGTACCTGCCGATGTCTCGGTACACCACGCCGGCCATGACGCTGGTCGTGCGCGGAGAAGGGGCGCAGGCCGGCACGATCGCAACCATTCGGGATGTTGTCCGACGGCTCGATCCGAGCGTGCCGGTCACCGCAGTCGCGGCGGTCGACGACATCGTCGCCGAGTCGGTGGCTCGGCAGCGATTCAGCACGATCCTGATCGGTGGGTTCAGTCTGGCGGCGGTGGTGCTTGCCGTACTCGGGCTGTACGGGGTCATCAGCTACAGCGTCGCTCAGCGCGGCAAGGAACTGGGGATTCGGCTGGCACTCGGCGCGGCGCCAGCGTCGGTTAGACGGCTGGTGATGAAGGAGGGCCTCACCCTGGCTATCGCAGGTACGCTGCTCGGCTTGGCAACGACCCTCCTGCTCGGTCGCACGCTGACGACGCTGGTGTACGGCGTCAGTCCGAGCGACCCGCTCACCCTGGCGGGGGTCACACTCCTGCTGCTCGGCGTGGCGACCGTCGCCACCTTCATTCCTGCGCGGCGGGCAACTCGGATCGACGTGGTGAGCGTACTGCGAGACGAGTGAGCGCCTGATCACGTCGCCGGTGGCGCTGGTATCCGATTCCAGGCGGGGCCAGCCGGGGGGGGGGAAACATGGCGTGGGCACCCCGCCGTCCCTCATACCGTTACCTCAGGCGCACGAGCCCTGGCATGCGATCGAAGTCGGCGTCGAACGACATGACCCGAGTGACCCGGTGACGCTCCATGACAGCGACGTGCAGCGCATCGCGGGCCCGGAGCGCAGGCCGACCCAGCACGATCGTCTTGGCGCGCTCGACATCGGCCAGGGTGACATCGAAAACCTGGTCGACCACGCCGGACAGCGCATCGAACGCCGGTTGGATCGCGTCCCGGCGCTCGAGCGCTGTATAGCGGTGCAGGATTTCCTGAAAGACCTCGACGCTCGTCACCAGCTTTTCCCGATCGGTGATGGCGCGCTCCAAGATCCGCTGCGCGTCCACCTTGAGCGGATGGTCCGCGCCGACGAGATATATCGGGATGTTTGAGTCGACAAAGATCATCTCAACGCTCGTCGAGATAGCCGCGCTCGATATCCCGGAGCATGAGGTCGATATCGGCGGTTGGATAGGCTGCTCGCGCCGCCTCCCGCACCACCGCAAGCTTCCGATCAGGGCCGGACGCCGGCTCCAGCCGGCTCGCCTCGCGAATCAGGCGGCGGACCCACTCGGAGACTGTGAGGCGGTGCCGCCGCGCGGTCCGCTGGAGATCCCGATACTCGCCATCGTCGACGATGACCTGAAGACGCTTACTCATGCCATGAGTATAACCCACAGCTTCCATAAGTGCAACATCCTGTTTGGGCCGACTCCAGATATATACAGGCCACACCGCCAGCGGGTACCATTTCGACGCATTCGCTGTCGATACCACAACACCCTGGCAGGAGCTCAGGCCCGAGGGCGTGTGGGCCTCGGGCCTGCCGATGTCCTGCCAAGGTCGAAGTCGAAGAAGCGACGCTGACACAGGTCAGGGCGAGATACGGCCCGCCTGGCACAGGGAATGTCGTGCCAGGCTTACTTTCGAGGGACCAGCTTGACCAGTTCGCCCTTGGGCTGATCCGTGACCAGGTACAGCAGGCCATCGGGCCCCTGCCGCACATCCCGAATCCGGAAGCGATGGTCGACGAGCAAATGCTCTTCGCCGGTGACACGACCCTTCTCGATCACCACGCGCACCAGGCGCGCCGAGCCGAGTCCGCCGATGAACAGATTGCCGCGCCACTCGGGGAAGGCATTGCCGGTATAGAACTGCGCACCGGAGGGCGCAATCACCGGATCCCAATAGTAGACAGGCTGCTCGGTACCTTCACGGGTTGTGGTCGAGTTGGGCATCGGCTGGCCCGAGTAGTCCTGCCCGTAGGTCGCCCACGGCCAGCCGTAGTTCTTGCCCTTCTGCACCAGATTGAGCTCATCGCCGCCGGCCGGCCCGTGCTCGATTTCCCAGAGCCGCCCCTCGGTGTCGAAGGCAGCCGCCTGGATGTTGCGATGGCCGTAGCTCCAGACCTCAGCTGCCGCGCCCGCTCTGCCAACGAACGGGTTGTCCTTTGGTACGCCGCCGTCGGCCGTGATCCGGACGATCTTCCCGAAGTGGTTGTCGACATCCTGCGCTCGCGCCCGGCTCTCAGGACTGAACCGGTCTCCAAGATTGACAAACAGCAAGCCGTCGCGATCAAACGCGAGTCGCGATCCAAAGTGTCCGGGCAACCTGGAACCGGGCTCCGATCGGAAGATGACGCGGACCTGCTCCAGCCGACGACGATCGGCTGAGAGGACACCGCGGGCCACGCTGGTTCCAGTCAGGCTATCGGCCCGAGGTTCCGTATAGCTCCAGAAGACGGTCCGGTCAGTTTCGAAACGGGGACTCAGCGCGACATCGAGCAATCCGCCCTGGACTCGGTACACGACGGGCGGCACGCCCTCGATCGGATCACCGATGACACCCGCTGCGCTGACGATGCGCATCCGTCCTGGCTTCTCGGTGACCAGGAAATCTCCGCCAGGCAGCGGTTCGACGGCCCAGGGATGTTCCAGTCCCTGCGCAACGACAACAACGTCGAATGCCGTTCGCGACTGCACCGCGCAGGCCCGCGTCATACCCGGGTGCGCAGGTGGACGCCCCGCTGCCGTGGTCGGGCGCGTCTCGAGCGGCGTGCAGCCGGCCGTCTGAGCAAGCCCGCTATCGGCAAGGACGGCGCCCACCCCAAGCGCCGCAAGAACACCTAACGACCACGAATGACGCATACCTGCTCCATTGAACCAGAGTTCCGGGTCCTCGCCCGCGGCATCAGGCCGCCGGGCGGCGCTCCACCAGCGTCAGGATCGAGTAGACCGCGCAGATCTCCCCCTCCTGATTCGTCACCTCGACATCCCATTCAACCACGCCCTGCGGTACGCCGTCGGCCGGCGTTTCCTTCAGAGTTTTCTGCTTGGCCGTAAAGCGGACGGCAATCGTATCACCCGGGTAGACGGGCTTGGTGAAGCGAAGCCGTTCGAGGCCGTAGTTGGCCAGCACCGGCCCCTTGGGCGGATAGACGAACAAGCCGGCAGCTGCGGAGAGCACGAAGTACCCATGGGCCACGCGCCTGCCGAACAGCGGCGACTCCTTGGCCGCAATCTCGTCGGTATGGGCGTAGAAGTAGTCGCCCGAGATGCCAGCAAAGTTCACGACGTCCGCTTCGGTGACCGTACGCCGGTGCGTGAACAGCGTGTCGCCGATCTTGATGTCGTCGAAATACTTCGAGAACGGATGCGCCACGTCGGTCGGGGTGTCGGCGCCCTTCATCCAGAGATTGGTGATTCGGGTCAGGGTCTCCGGTGATCCCTGAATCGCGGTGCGCTGCAGGTAGTGCATCACCCCGCGAATACCGCCCATTTCCTCGCCGCCACCGGCGCGACCCGGGCCGCCATGAATCAGGTGCGGCATCGGCGAGCCGTGGCCGGTCGACTCCCCGGCCGAGTGGCGGTTGATCACGAGCAGGCGACCGTGATAGGCGGCCGTGCCGAGCACAATCTCACGAGCCACGCGGTTGTCAGCCGTAAAGAGCGAGCCGACCAGGCTGCCCTTGCCGCGCTTGGTGAGCTCGATTGCTTCGTCGACGTTACGGTAGCCCATGACCGTGTTGACCGGGCCGAACGCTTCGACGTCGTGCACGTACTCGCTGCCGAGCGGATCGGCGCAGTGGAGCAGGACCGGGGCAAAGAAGGCGCCCTTGTCCTTGTCGGCGCCTTTGACCGTAAAGTCGTCCAGGCTGCCGTACGCTATCGTCGCCGCCGACTTGAGCAGCTCGACGTTCTTCCGCACCTCGGCCACCTGTCCCCGCGTGGCGAGTGGGCCCATCCGGACGCCGTCGACCGAGGGATCGCCTAACGTGGCGCCGCCGAGTCGCTTACTCAGCGCCTCGATCACGGCGCCGACCAGCGGCTCGGGCACGAAGGTGCGGCGAATCGCGGTGCAGCGCTGTCCCGACTTGAGCGTCATCTCCCGAGCGACCTCTTTGATGAACAGGTCGAACTCGGGCGTGCCCGGCGCGTCGTCGGGGCCCAGCATGCAGAAATTGAGCGAGTCCGCCTCCATGTTGAAGCGGATCGACTCCTCGATGATCTTGGGGTGCGCGCGCAGCTTGCGACCGGTTGCCGCGGAGCCCGTGAAGGTCACCACGTCCTGTAGAGTCAGATATTCGAACAGGTCGCCCACGCCGCCGACAATCAGCTGCAGCGCCCCTTCCGGCAGGATCTTCGACTCGATGATGGCCCGCACCACGGACTCGGTCAGGAAGCTCGTCGCGGTGGCCGGCTTGACGATCGACGGCATTCCGCCGAGGAAGGTCGGGGCCAGCTTTTCCAGCATGCCCCAGACGGGGAAGTTGTAGGCGTTGATGTGGACGGCCACGCCTTCGAGCGGCACCGCAATGTGGCGGCCGACGAAGGTGCCCCCCTTCGAGAGCGGCTCGAGGTCGCCATCGATGTAGAAGGTCTCGTCGGGAAGCTCGCGTCGACCCTTGCTCGCAAAGGTAAAGAGCGTGCCGAACCCGCCTTCGATATCGACCCAGGAATCATTCCGGGTTGCGCCGGTGGCCTTGGAGACCTCGTAGAACTCTTCCTTCCGCTCCATCAGGTACGCGGCCAGCGCCTTGATCATCCTGGCGCGTTCGTGGAACGTCATCTTGCGCAGCACCGGTCCGCCGACTCGGCGGCCGTACTCGAGCATCGTTCTGAAGTCGAGTCCTTCACTGGACGCTTGCGCCACTGGTTCGCCGGTCACGGCATGCAGCAGCGTAGCCGCCTTGCCCGCTCCAGCCACCCACTGTCCCTGCGCATAAGAAGCTAGCGTACGCACCGATCACTCCTCGAATTGACGGGTCCGTCGCCGGGGGCGACCGACCGTTGCGGCGTCAGGCCGCGTGATCCGCACCGAGCGCCCGGAAGGTGAGCGCGGCAAAATGGTCGGCCACCTCGTCGATGCTCAGCGAGGCGGCCGGTTTGAACCACTGGTAGCTCCAGTTGAGCACCGAAAGCACGTAGATCGCGGCGAGCTTGGGGTCGGCGACCCGAAAAACACCCTCGGTGACACCCTGGTCGATGGTACGACGGAAGATCGCTTCGTACGCATCACGGCGGCGGGCTATCTCCCGACGACGAGTGTCGGAGAGACACTGCCATTCGTTCGAGAACACGGTCGCCGAAGACAGCTCGGCTGCGACGGTTTCGAGATGGCTGCGGATCAGACGGCCGAGCCGGCTCACCGGATCCGGGTCGTCGGCAACCGCGTCGGCGGACCGCTGGAAACGGGCGGCGATTCGGTCGACGATCTGCCAGAGAAGGTCTTCCTTGGACTCGATATGGGCGTAGAGGCTGCCACCCTGGACGTCGAGTTCGCGGGCGAGGTCGCGCACGGTCGTACCGTGGTAACCCCGGCGGCTGAACATCGCGCCGGCAGCCTGCAATAACTCTTCTTTACGGGTGATCGTCGTGGTCATTCAGGGCCTCCGCCAGGCCGGAATGTACGGCCTGCGGACGACCCGAACAAGCGTTTGGTAGCAACGAGAAGGGCCAGGTCCTCCGCCGCTTGACGTCACGCGGTCTGCGCGGCTGGGGCCTTCCATTCCCGGCAAAGGCGGTCGATCTGGGCCTCGGCCAGGGGCTCACGAGTCAACCCGCATCGGCTGCCACCCGGTTCGCGCAGGTAGTGCGCGCATTGGTGACAAATACCGAACGGACGCTGGCCATTCCGTCGCTGCAACCCGGTCAGCAGGCCACGGAGGGTGGCCTCCAGTTGCCCCGCCAGCATCGGTGTTGCCGCCAGTTCCGCTTCCAGGTCCTTGGCCCAGCTGTCCTCCAGAACGGCGCGGCCGGCCGGCGTGAGCGTGAGCTGCACCCGGCGACCGTGGCGCTGATCGGGTTGCTTCTCGAGCAGGCCTTTCCGCTCCAGCACGGCCAGGGACTGCGACACTGTGCCGCGGGTCAACCCGAAGTACTCAGCGATGGCAATCGGGATGTCGCTGTACCGATTGGCTCGCGCCAGGTAGCTCAGAACCTGGACGTGAATCGGCAACAAACCGTGGCGGGCGGCATCGTCGCGCGTCGATTGGTGGATCAACGCGCCGAGTCGTTCAAGCAGTAGCGAGGAGCCGTTCATGGCAGCCGGGCACTCCCTTCTTGACTTCAACAATGTATCGACTCTATACTTAAAAATGTATTTAGTCGATACATAAATAACTCCCAGGAGGGTCTCATGAGCAAGGCCAAGTTCTACCATGCCGGGTGCCCGGTCTGCGTGTCCGCCGAGCAGCAATTCGTCAGTGCCCTGGATCCTGCCCGCTACGAAGTCGAGGTCGTCCATCTGGGCGAGCAAAAAAACCGGGTCGCCGAGGCTGCAAGCCTCGGGATCACGTCGGTTCCGGCGCTGGTCATCGATGGGACGCCGTTCCATATCAACTTCGGGGCGGCTCTCGCGGACCTGGCCTGAAATGCTGTCCGTGTCGATTCCGCCTGACGCAACCGCGCCAGACTGGCAGGTGAGCCAGTGGTTCAACACGCCGATCGCGCTCGACCTTGCCGCCCTCCGCGGCAAGGTCGTCGTGGTGCATGCCTTCCAAATGCTCTGTCCGGGATGCGTCAGTCACGGCATTCCACAGGCCGAGCGGATCCACCGAATTTTTTCCAACGAAGGCGTGGCAGTGATCGGCCTCCACACAGTCTTCGAGCATCACGCGGCCATGCAGCCGGTGTCGCTGCAGGCCTTTCTTCACGAGTACCGCATCACGCACCCCGTCGGGGTCGACCTGCCCGTGCCTGGCCAGCCGATACCCGCGACCATGCAGCGGTACAGAATGCAGGGCACGCCAACCCTGATCCTGATCGATCGCGCCGGCCGGCTGCGATTGCAGCATTTCGGGCGGCTCGACGATCTGGTGGCGGGCGCTGAGATCATGCGCCTGGCGGCGGAAGCGCCGGGGAGCTAGGCGGGAATCGGGCACCACGCGGGGGCCGAAGGTCGCGTGCCCGACCCGGATTATCGTAGCACCCCTTTCGGCCGCGATGTCGCAGCAATCAACTGCGTTGATTGGGTTACCGCTCGTACGCCGACGGCCCCTATCCTCGGGCATGCCGTTTCCTTGCTATCCACCCCCCGCCGAGCGTACCGTATGGGCATGCCCGATCTGGTCAGCCTGTGGACCCGGGACAACGTCTTGGGCCTCCCCGACGACGGCAACCGCTACGAGCTGGTCGACGGCGAACTGGTCGTGACCCCGAGCCCAAGCGGTCGTCACCAGCTCGCCGTCTGGACGCTCTACGACCTGATCAAGGCCTACGTTCGAGAACACGGCATCGGCCGCGCCGGCACCGCTCCGGCCGACTTGGACCTGCGCGCCGGCCAGCTGCTCCAGCCCGACCTGTTCGTCGGCGCGGCGATCGAAGGCCGCGCCCCGGTCGAGTGGAACGAGTGGGGCGTGCCGCTCCTGGTGGCGGAGGTGCTCTCTCCGAGCACGGCTCGGCACGACCGGGTCACCAAGCGGCGGCTGTATCAGCGATCCGGCGTGCCCGCCTACTGGATCGTCGACTTCGACGCCCGCCTGGTCGAGGTCTGGACGCCCGCCGATCGCAAACCCGCCATCGTCGACGATATGCTCACCTGGCACGCCGATCCTTCGATTCCGCCGTTACTGATCGACCTGCCGGCGTACTTCCGCGAGGTTTGGCCCGACACCTGACCTGCCCTGGAGCGGGTGGGCGAGGTGCAGGACCGCTTAGCGACGCCGAGCCGCCGCCATGATCTCCCGCAGCCGATCATGCGGCAATTCCGGCACCCGCACGCCGTCCGCACCTACCATGGTCTCCGCCGCGACCATCGCGTTCAGGATCGACTCCTCCGTTGCCTGCACCGTGGCCTCGAAGAGCGGGTTCATCAGCGCGTTCGGCACCATTGCCAGAGCGACCACCGAATCGCCGCGGCCGATGGAACGGTTGGCGGTCGAGAAAGCCAGGAAGATGTCGCCTGAGGAGTTCTCACCGAGGCCGCCCATCCGCCCGACCGCCAGCGCCACCCGCCGAGTCAGGCGCTGGAGCTGGTGCGGCAGGAGCGGCGCGTCGGTTGCCACCACGACGATGATCGAACCCGCCCCGTCATCGAGCGGCCCTGGCAGTCCCGGCTTGGTCGAGCCGCCAGGTCCGCACTCGGGAAAGCGGCCACCTGCGAACCTCGTGGTTGCCTCGGGTTTCACCGTGAGGCAGATCCCGACTTCCGAATTGGGAATCGCCTCACCCACCGGCACGCCATCGACCCGGAACCGGGGCCGAGCGCCGTAGTTGCACTGGGTCAGCACACCGAGCGTGTAACGACCACCGGCCACCTGAATCACCCGTGAGGAGGTGCCGATACCGGCCTTGAAACCGTGACAGATCATTCCCGTGCCGCCGCCAACATTCCCCTCGGCCACCGGTCCAGGTCGCGCCGCGTCGAGCGCACCGAGCACATGCGACCGCTGCACATGAAAGCCGTTCATGTCGTTGAGCAGGCCGTCGGCGGTTTCGGCCACCACGGGCAGCGCGAACGAGAAGCCGGGGCGGTGTCCCAGCATCCATTCGATGGCCGCGTCCCGCGCCACGCCGACACTGTGGGTGTTGGTGATCAGCACTGGCGTGTCGAGGATGCCCGACTCTTCGAGCCACGCCACGCCGGTCATCTCGCCGTTGCCGTTGAGGCGATACCAGGAGGCAAAGGTGCTGTCCGGGCCTGCCTGGCCTCGGGGCAGGATGGCCGTGACACCGGTGCGGATCGGGCCCTGTCCGCGGACCAGCTTGCCGGCGCCTTCGATGATAGTGGTGTGTCCGACGGCAACTCCCGCAACATCGGTGATGGCATTGAGCGGCCCCGGCGTTCCCGGGAGCGCCACGCCGAGATCGCGGGCGCGAACCCCGGGCTGGGCCCAGGCGGAGGTCGACAGCAGCAGTACAGCAGCCAGACCCGGCAGGACACGCCGGAGGGCGAGAAACAGCATCGGTGACTCCAGAAAGGGCGGTGCGGGAATCTAGCGCCGGCCTGGCCGTTCTCCATTCGGGACCAACGGTCGATTTCGTCTTGACAGCGGCAGATCCATCGAGCAAGCTACCGGCGTACCACGTCCGCCGGCCCTGGTGCCGATCAGGTTCCATCCGTTCGCGGTTCGCCCCGCGGGCTACCCTCATGTCAGGACATCATGATCCGATCCCTTGCAAGCGTGCTGGCTCTCGCGACCGTGTTCGGTCTCGGGACGCTCGACGCCCAGGACCGCCCCAGAGCATTCCGAGGCGCCCACATCATTCCCATTGCCGGTCCGGAGATTCCGAACGGCGTCCTGGTCGTCCAGGGCGGCCGAATCACGGCGGTCGGCGCGGCCGGCTCGGTGACCATTCCGTCCGGCGCGGAGGTCATCGACGCGACCGGCAAAGTGATCATGCCCGGCCTGGTCGACACGCATTCGCACCTCGGTGGTGGTGACGGCGGCGATCGCTCGTCGAGCATCCATCCCGACGTGCGGATCATCGACGCCATGAACGCGCAGGATCCCGGCTTCCAGCGAGCTCGGGCGGGCGGGCTGACCACCGTCAACGTGATGCCCGGCTCCGGACTCCTCTCGAGCGGACAAACGGCCTACATCAAGCTCAAGCAGGGCCGGATCATCACCGACCTGCTCTACTGCAACGACGTGCTGAAGGAGATCTGCGGCGGCCTCAAGATGGCCAACGGCACCAACCCCCGCGGCACTCCGCCCGCGCCTGGCACCCGCGCCAAGGCCGCTGCGATGGTACGGGCGAAGTTCATCGCTGCGCAGGAGTATCGGGCCAAAATCCGCGCCGCCGGCACCGATTCGACCAAGCTGCCGCGGCGCGACCTCGAGCTCGAAACCCTGAGCGAAGTGCTCGACGGACGCCGGATGGTGCACTTCCACACCCATCGGCATGACGACATCCTGACGGTGCTGCGCCTGAAGCAGGAGTTCGGCTTCCGGGTCGTGCTGCAGCACGTCAGCGAGGGCTGGAAGGTTGCCAAGGAAATCGCCGAGGCGAAGGTTGCGTCGTCGGTGATCATGATCGACGCGCCGGGCGGCAAGCTCGAAGCCGTCGGCCTGAGCCTCCGGACCCCGTTTGCGATCGACAGTGCCGGCGGCCTGGTGGGCTTCCATACCGACGACGGCATCACCGATTCGCGCTTCTTCCTGCGCTCGGGCGGGCTCGCCGTCCGCGCCGGGATGTCGCGCGCCAAGGCGCTCCATGCGCTGACGCTGGCGGGCGCCGTGATGATGGACCTCGACAAGCGGATCGGTAGCCTCGAACGGGGCAAGGATGCGGATTTCATCATCCTGTCCGGCGACCCGCTGTCGGTCTACACGCATGTGGAGCAGACCTGGGTCCTGGGCGAAAAGGTGTTTGACCTGTCCGACCCCAAGGATCGCGTCTTTGCCTATGGCGGCCGTGGTTCCAGTTCCGAGGGAATCTTCCTCCATCACGACGAGGACCACGACTGATGCGTACCTGTCTTCTTGGCCTCGCCACATTCGGCGCCCTGAGCGTCGGTGCTCCTGCTGCGCACGCCCAGGTGGCCGTTCGCGGCGAAACCGTCCACACCATGGCCGGCGCCGCCATCAGCAATGGCGTGGTGCTGATCGGCCGCAACGGTAAGATCGAACGGGTCGGACCGGCCGGCAGCGTCTCGATCCCGAGCGGCTACCGTACCCTGACCGCCAAAGTCGTGACGCCGGGGCTGATCGATGCCCACACGGTGATCGGCCTGGCCGGCTATCTGAATCAGCCTCACGATCAGGACCAGCTCGATCGCAGCAACGCGATTCAGCCCGAGCTGCGCGCCTTCGACGCGTACAATGCCGAAGAAGCGCTGGTCGAGTATGTCCGTGATCTGGGCGTTACCACGATCCACACCGGTCACGGCCCCGGCGCGCTGATGAGCGGTCAGACGATGATCGTCAAAACCCGGGGTCGGAACGTCAGCGAGGCGCTGGTCGACTCGGTCACGATGGTTGCGATGACGTTGGGACCGGAGGTGGGTCAGAACTTCGCGGGCCGGCCGGGCACACGCAGCAAGGGCATGTCCCTGGTGCGCACCGAGCTGATCCGGGCGCAGGAGTACAGCCGCAACCGCCGCGGTGCCACGGCCGACAAGCCGATTACCCGCGACCTCAAGCTCGAGATCCTGGCCGACCTGCTGGAGGGCAAGGTCAAGGCGCTCATCACCGCCAACCGGGTCAGTGAGATTCTCTCGGCGCTCCGCCTCCAGAAGGAGTTCGGCTTCCCGCTGGTGCTCGATGGCGCCGCCGAGTCGTATCTGGTGATCGAAGAGCTCAAGGCGGCTGGCGTCCCGGTCATCACGCATCCGACCATGGCCCGGCACGGTGGCACTCTGCAGAACGCCACCTTCGAAACGGCCAAGCTGCTGCGGGATGCCGGCATTCCGGTTGCTCTGCAGAGCGGCTTCGAAGGCTATGTGCCGAAGACGCGGGTGGTGCTGTTCGAAGCGGCGATTGCCGCGCGCTTCGGGCTCTCGTTCCAGGAGGCCCTCGGCACGGTCACGCTCGGCGCGGCTCGGATCCTGGGCATCGACAAGCGGGTCGGATCGCTCGAGACCGGGAAGGACGGCGACGTGGTGCTCTTCGACGGCGATCCGTTCGAGTACAACACCCGCGTGTGCGGCGTGGTGATCGACGGCGCGGTGGTCAGCGAGCGCTGTTTCTAGCCAACTGCTCGGCGGTCGTTGCCTGGAAGGCAGCGACCGCCGAGCCTTCACCAGCCGAACCGAAGCCAGGCCTGCGCCGCGGCTCGCTCAGCTAGACCCGCTCGAGAATCGCCGCCATACCCTGACCAACGCCGATGCAGAGGGCCACCAGCGCATAGCGCAGCTTGCGCTCCTCCAGCTCACGCACCGCGGTCAGTACCAACCGCGCCCCCGACATGCCCAGAGGGTGGCCCAGCGCGATGGCGCCGCCATTGGGGTTGAGGCGCGGATCGTCGTCGGCAATGCCCAGCTCGCGAGTACACGAAAGCACCTGCGCGGCAAAGGCCTCGTTCAGCTCGATGAGATCCATCTGATCAAGCGTCAGCTCGGTCCGCGCCAGCAGCTTCCGAATCGCAAAGACCGGCCCGATCCCCATGATCCGGGGCTCCACCCCGGCCACTGCCGTGGCCACGATCCTGGCTTTGGGAATCAACCCGGCCCGGGCGGCGCCCGCTTCCGAAGCGAGCAGCAGTGCCGCAGCGCCGTCGTTGAGCCCCGACGCATTCCCGGCGGTGACCGACCCCTTCCCGTCGGTGCGGAACGCCGGCTTGAGTCGGGCCAGCCCCTCCAAGGTTGAGTCTGGCCGGATGAACTCGTCGTGCTCGACCAGGATGGGCTCCTTGCCCTTGCCCGCCGCCGGAATCGAGACGCCTACGATTTCCTTGGCAAAACGCCCGCGCGCCCGGGCCGCCGCCGCGTTCTGCTGGGACCGGAGCGCGAACTTGTCCTGATCCTCCCGGCTGATCGACCGGGTCTCGAGCAGGTTCTCGGCGGTTCCGCCCATCGGGTCGACCCCGTAGGCCTCTTTCATCCTCGGATTGATGAACCGCCAGCCGAGGCTGGTGTCGAACATCTCGATATCCCGGGCAAAGGGCCGAGCCGCCTTGCCGAGGACAAAGGGCGCCCGGGTCATCTGTTCCACCCCACCGGCGATGTACAGATCGCCCTCGTCGACGGCAATGGCGCGGGCAGCGTTGGCCACGGCCGCAAGCCCCGAGGCACAGAGTCGGTTGACCGTTTCGCCCGCCACCGAGACCGGCAATCCGGCCAGGAGGCCGGCCATCCGGGCCACGTTGCGGTTATCCTCGCCGGCCTGATTGGCGCAGCCCAGGATGACATCGCCGATTCCGGCAGGGTCGAGCCCGGGATGGCGGGCCACCAGGCTCCGAATAGCGTGAGCAGCGAGGTCGTCGGCCCGAACCGGCGACAGGGCACCACCAAGAGATCCGATCGGCGTCCGAACGCCGTCTACGACAAAGGCATGTGACATGTTAGCAAAATAGCCGCCCACCCCCGCGGTCCCACCTGGGATACGTGAAGAGCGAGCCGCCGTCCTGGGCGGGGGGGCCGTGCCCGAGCCGGTAGTGGGTCAGTTGACCCACTACCCCCGAGCCGTTCCAGGTGCCTCAGATCGGAGGCTCATGCTAAACTTCTGGGTTGTCCCATGCTGTCCCACAACGAATCAGGACCCCGATGAGCCAGGACTCCGTCCTCCTCGAGCGACGCGGCGCGGTCGCCCGCGTGACTCTCAACCGACCGGACGTTCTCAACAGCTTCGACAACCCGATGTTCGAGCGATTCCTGGCCGTCCTCGACGAAGTCCGGGCCGACCGCTCGCTTCGGGCTCTGTACCTGACTGGTGCGGGGCGCGGTTTCTGCGCCGGCCAGGATATCAGCGGCGGCGTGCCCGAGGGTCCCTATGGAGCCCACCTCGAGAAGCACTGGAACCCGGTCGCGCGCGGGCTCCGGACACTCGATATCCCGGTCGTAGTCGCGGTGAACGGGGTAGCCGCTGGTGCCGGCGCCAACGTGGCCCTCGCGGCCGACTTCGTGATCGCGGCCGAGGAGGCTTCGTTCATCCAGGCGTTCGTGAACATCGGCCTGGTACCCGATACCGCCGGCACCTGGACCCTGCCCCGTCGAGTCGGTTACGCCCGCGCCGCGGCCCTCCTGATGCTGGGCGACAAGCTGCCCGCCAAGCAGGCCGCCGACTGGGGTCTGATCCTCAAAGCGGTTCCGCTTGCCAGTCTGGAGGCCGAGGCCTGGGGTCTGGCAGAGCGTCTGGCCGCCATGCCGACCCTCGCGGTCGGGCTCACCAAGCGGCTGCTCGACGCCTCGGCGACCAACACGCTGGAGCAGCAGCTGGCGCTCGAGGCAGAGTATCAGACTATCGCAGGCAACAGCGCCGACCATGCCGAGGGTGTGGCCGCGTTCCGCGAGAAGCGGAAGCCCGCGTTCGGAGGCAAGTAGGAATGGCAGTCGATCGACAGACCGTGGTTGGTGTGCTGGGCGCCGGCACCATGGGAAGCGGCATTGCGCAGGTGGCCGCAGCAGCCGGCCATCGCGTCATCCTGGCCGACGTCTTTGCCGGTGCGGCCGACAAAGCCCGGATTGCGCACACCAAGTCCATCGGGCGTGAAGTCGAGAAGGGACGTCTCTCGGCCGATGCAGCCGCAGCGCTGCTGGGCCGAATCGAGTATCACACGCTGGCGCCGGGTGACTTCCTGCCGTTCGGGCCGGCGGGGCTCGTGATCGAGGCGATCGTGGAGGATCTCGAGGTCAAGCGCGCCACCTTCCGCCACTTGGAGAACGTCCTGACCCGCGATGCGGTGATCGGCACCAACACCTCGTCGCTGTCCGTGACCGCCATCGCGGCCGGGTGCGACCATCCGCAGCGGGTCATCGGGATTCACTTCTTCAACCCGGCGCCGGTGCTGCCGCTGGTCGAAATCGTGCCCGGCGTCGCAACTGATCCGGCGGTCACGGAGTCAACTCGGGCGCTGGTCGACAGCTGGGGCAAGACCACGGTGCTGGCGTCGGACACGCCAGGCTTCATCGTGAATCGAGTGGCCCGACCGTTCTACGGCGAGGCGCTCCGGATCTTCGAGGAAGGCATTGCCGACAAGGCGACGATCGACTGGGCCATGCGAGACGCCGGGCACTTCAAGATGGGCCCGTTCGAGTTGATGGACCTGATCGGCAACGACGTGAACTATGCCGTGTCTCGCTCGGTGTTCGAAGCCTTCGGGTATGACCCGCGGTATCGACCGTTTCTGACCCAGAAGCAGCTCGTCGACGGCGGATTGCTGGGCAGAAAAACCGGGCGAGGCCATTTCGACTACCGCGCGGGCGCCATCAACCCAGAACCGACCCGTGACACCGATCTCGCGATTGCCATCTTTCCACGAATCCTCGCGGTGTTGATCAACGCCGCAATCGACGCACTGTTCTGGCGCGTGGCCAGCCGCGACGATCTCGACCTGGCCATGACCAAGGGCGTCAATTATCCCAAGGGCCTGCTCCGCTGGGCCGATAACATCGGGCTCGACCGGGTGCTCGAGCGCTTGGACCAGCTCCACGCCGAATATGGCGAAGACCGCTATCGCGCGAGCCCGCTGCTTCGCCGCATGGTGGCCGAGGGTCGGACGTTTTACGAATGAGTGAGTCGATGACGCCACAGCAGCAGGCCGAGGCCGTTTACGCCGCCATGATGGAGCGCGACCGGTTCAGTCGGTGGCTGGGCATCGAACTGGTCGAACTGGCGCCGGAACACGCCGTGCTTCGCATGGTGGTGCGCGACGAGATGGTGAATGGATTCGGGGTCTGTCACGGCGGGGTGACCTTTGCCTTTGCCGACAGTGCTTTTGCCTTTGCCTGCAACACGCAGGGCAACGTTGCGGTCAGCATCGATGCCTCGATGAGCTACCCCGCCGGTGTGCGACCGGGCGACGTCCTGATCGCCAGCGCCAAGGAAGTGTCTCGCAGCAAGCGAATCCTCTACCACCAGGTCAATGTCACCAAAGCCGACGGCAGCGTCGTCGGCCTCTTTCGCGGTACGGCGTACCGCACCGAGAAACCTCACCTCCTCTCGCCGGGGTCCGGCCCTTCGGACCCGGCCCGCTAGGATATCATGACCAAGCAGATTGATTGGAAGCGCGTCTACTATCTGACGCTGGTGTCCCGACAGCTGGACGAGACGGAAGAAACGAAGCTCGTTCCCGAGAAGAAGGTCGCCTACCAGTTCACGGCTCGCGGCCATGACGTGGCGCAGACCATTCTGGCTCAGTACCTCGACCATCCGCATGACGCTGCCAGCGCATACTACCGGTCGCGTCCGCTGCTGCTCGCGCTCGGGCTGCCGATCGACGATGCTTTTGCGGGGCCGATGGGCAAGTCGGGCGGTTTCAGCAACGGGCGCGATATCGGTGTTGTCTGCAACCTTCCTGCGGTGCCTGGCCCGGTGGTTCTGCCGATGGCCGGCGACGTCGGTTCGCAATACACCCCGCTGATCGGGTGGGCCCAGGCGATTACCTACCATCGCGACGTGCTCAACGACGGGTCGTACGCGGGCGCCATCGGCTGCGTACTGGGCGGCGACTCCAGCGTGGCAACCAGCGGGTTCTGGTCGGCGCTCACCATCGCGACGACGCTCAAGCTGCCGGTTCTTTTCTATATCGAAGACAACGGCTACGGCATTTCCGTGCCGTCCCATTTCCAGACGCCGGGCGCCAACATCGCCGAGAATCTCGCGTCGTTCAAGAATCTCCGAATCACCCAGGGCGACGGCACCGACGCCGCCGGGACCGCTGCGCTGTTCGACGAGGCAACCCGGTACGTGCGCGAGGGCCACGGCCCCGCCATGGTGCGGCTGACCGTGCCTCGGCTGTCCGGGCACTCGGGGCAGGACACCCAGGCCTATAAGCCGGGCGATCTGCTCGATCGCGAGCGAGCCAACGATCCCCTCCCCAAGCTGCGTGCCTATCTTGCGGGCGGCATTCTGACTGAAGCGCAGCTTGGCGAGATCGAGGCGCAGGCCGCTCGGGATGTCGAGGCTGGCCTGGCCGCTGCGCTGGCCCGTCCAGAGCCGACCGGCGAGGGCATCACTCGGCATCGATTTGCCGAACGGAACGACGATGGCACGCCGGAACTGCAAACCCGCGGCGGACTGGCGCCCTCGGCTCACGAGTTCCCGGCCACGACCGAGACACCTGCACCAGAGGGGCCGCGGATCAACATGCTCACCGCGATCCGCCGGGCGCTGGAGCACGAGCTGGCGACCAATCCGAAACTGTTGGTGTTCGGTGAGGATGTTGGCCCCAAGGGCGGGGTTCACGCGGCCACGCTCGGTCTGCAGGAGCGCTTCGGCGAGCAGCGGGTCTTCGACACCAGCCTGTCCGAAGAGGGCATCATCGGCCGTGCCGTGGGCATGGCACTGGCAGGTCTGATGCCGGTACCGGAAATCCAGTTCCGCAAGTACGCCGACCCGGCCACCGAGCAGCTCAACAACTGCGGCACCATCCGCTGGCGCACCAACAACCGTTGGG
This sequence comes from Gemmatimonadales bacterium, assembly GCA_019637315.1. Classification (NCBI taxonomy): domain Bacteria; kingdom Pseudomonadati; phylum Gemmatimonadota; class Gemmatimonadia; order Gemmatimonadales; species Gemmatimonadales bacterium. Next base: position 182,109 of record JAHBVU010000005.1, on the reverse strand, counting down.
CCGCGCCGATCGTGGTACGAATGCCGGGCGGCTATGCGCCGAAGTGCGGTGATCCGTGGCACAGCGTCTGTGGCGAAGCCGTCTTTGCGCATGCGACGGGCTGGCAGGTGGCGGTGCCGTCGAACGCCGAGGACGCGGTCGGTCTGATTCGCACCGCGATGCGCAGCAACGACCCGACGATCTTCTTCGAACACCGGGCGCTCCTGGATGGCACCTGGTCTCGGCGGCCGTATCCGGGCGACAGCTTCGTGGTTCCCTTCGGCAAGGCACGCACCGTCGTGGAGGGCGACAAGCTCACCTGCGTGACGTGGGGCGCTATGGTCGAGCGCTGTGAGGCAGCGGCCAAGCAGTCGGGTTACGCTGTCCACGTGCTCGACTTGCGGACCATCTCGCCCTGGGATCGCGAGGCCGTGCTGGCGTCCGTCAAGCGGACGCGGCGCTGCCTGATCGTCCACGAGGACACCATGACAGTCGGTTTCGGCGCCGAGGTGAGTGCGGTGGTTGCGGAGCAGGCCTTCCTGTCGCTCGACGCCCCGATCCACCGCATGGCCATTCCCGACATCCCGACACCGTATAACGTCGCGCTGATGAACGCCACGCTGCCGCAGGTGGACGGGATCACGGACCGGATGGTCGAGCTGATCGAGTTCTGACACCGTCGTACGCCAAGCCAGGGAGGAACACCGGGATGAGGTCATCACGTCGCGCATTTCTGCACGGGACCTGCTCCTGCGCAGCTCACATTGCCCTGGCTGGCGCGCTGCTACCTCCTCTGGCCCGGTCGGCCTGGGCGGCCCGGCCGGGCGGCCGTGTCGTCGCCGCAGAGCCGTTCGGTCGACTCGAATCGGTTGCGCCGGGTGTCTGGGCCCTGATCTCGACTCCGCTGACTGGTGATCGAACCACGCTGTCCAACGGCGGCCTGATTGCCGGCACGAACGGGGTGCTGGCCATTGAAGGGTTCATGATGCCTGCGGGCGCCAGGTGGCTTGCGGACCAGGCTGTAGCCCTGACGGGAATGCGTCCGTCTCACGTCGTGCTGAGCCATTATCACGCCGATCATGTCAATGGGGTGGCGGGATTCACGAACGTGAGCGGCACGCCGGTCACCGTGCACGCGACTCGCGCGACGCTCGATCTGGCCCGGGAGCGGAACCAGCCAGCCGATCCGGACCGGACCCGCCTGCTCGACGGAGCGACCGTGATCGCGCCGACGGGGAACACGACGCTCGACCTGGGCGGGCGGCAGATCACCATCACGCCGCATGCTGGGCACACCGCAAGCGACGTGATCGTCACGGTTGACGACACCATCTTCTGCGGCGATCTCGTCTGGAACGCGATGTTCCCGAACTACATGGACACCGTCCCGTCCGCGCTGGCGGCAACGGTCAGGGCACTGCGCAGTCAAGGCGCCGCTCGATACGTCCCCGGCCATGGCAGCATGAGCGCTCCGGCGGATCTCGATCGATACCTGAGCATGCTCGAGAGCGTCGAACGCGCTGCCCGCGCTAGCCGCGGCCGAGGGCAGTCGGCCGCGGAGGCCGCTACGGCGTATCGATTCCCGGAGGCACTGGGTGAGTGGATGCTGTTCAGTCCACGCTTCCTCGAGGTTGCCTTCCAGGCCTGGTATCGCGAGTTGGGAGGCGCGTAGCGGCGCTCAGCGGATCAGCTTATCGGACAACGCCCCCCGAATCATCGAAGTTCCGGCCGGTTCGTCACCCTGCACCTTGTCGCGTTGCCATCGAAGCAGGACAGACGATTGAGCCCGCCCGGCGTGTGCCGGGCGGGCTCAAGTAGCGTAGCCGGGTACCGGATCAGCGCTGGTCGGTTGGACGCACCCCGGTAGCGGCTCCCTGTCCATCGACCGTGGGAGGCGTCAGGTTCGCACCTGCCGGGCGCCGTGGCGCCGACACCGAGCGGGCCGGCGCGGCAGCTGCAGCCCGCACAGCGGCCGGTGCCACACCGCCGAACTCGAACGGACCGATATCGCAGGCGCCCTGGCGCCCGAAGCCCCGCTGGTCGGTCGTCGGACACAGCGAGGCGTTGCCGGCATTGATGGCCGGGCTGCCTGCTTGCAGCGCGTGCGTCCGGGTCGGGCCGCCGTTGTCTGCCAAGTCAGTATCCACACCCATGGTCGCGACCGAGTTCTGATCGCCGGGGCCCGCCAGTCCGCAGGTTGCGTCTCCACTCAGGTTAGTGCCAGCGGAAACGATACCCGCCGCGCCCCCTGTTGCGCAGTTGGCCGCAGCTCCCTCTCGCAGGTTGCCGACCAGTATCACGTTCCCGAGGTTCGGCGCTCCTGCGTTGTTGGCGCCGATCCCGCCGCCGAAATTCGACGCGGTGTTACCGAGGAACAGGACGTTACGGAGGATGGAGGTTCCGGTCACACCGAGACCGCCGCCGATGCCACCGGCATTGCCGGAGACCGTCACGTTGCGAATGGTCGCAGTCGAGGTCGAGGTCGAGAAGATGCCGCCGCCCGTACCGGTTGAGGTGTTGCCCGAAACCGTCGAGTTCGCCACCGTGCCTGCCGTCCCGATCGTCAGGCCACCGCCGTCGGTCTTGGCGGTGTTGTTGCGGATGGTGCTGCGCTCGATGGTCGAGGTTCCGCTCCCGGTCAGCTGTAAGCCGCCGCCCTGCGTTTCAGCCGTGTTCTCCGCGATCGTCACGCCAGTCAGCACCACGACCGCCGACGCTGAACTCGTCAGGCCACCGCCGGTGAAGGTTGTCGCGGTGTTGCCGGAGATCGTTCCACCGATCAGTTCGAAGCGTGACGTCCCCGCAGCATAGACACCCCCACCGGCGGTTCCGGTGTTGTTCGTGATCTCGACCCCGGTCCCAACAAGCTGACCGTCGTTGAAGATCCCGATGCCGCCGCCCAGCCCGTTGTTGCCGCCAGTGCCTGTGACCTGGTTCCCCGAGACCGTGACCTGCGTCAAGGTGACCACGTTGGCACCAAGCAGCTGGACGCCGCCACCCTGGATGAAGGCGACGTTGTTCCGCACTGCCACGTTGGAGAGCGTCAGGGTGCTGGCGCGACCGAAGATACCCCCGCCTGCGCCAGCAAGGGAGCGATTACCCTCGACCGCACCTCCAGTTACCGTCATCGTTGCGCCATCGAGCACGGCAATTCCGCCGCCTGCTCCGGCCGCGGTTGCTTCGTTGTTGGCAATCGTGACATCCTCGAAGGCAACGGTGCTCCCGAAGGTGTAGAGACCACCCCCGAATCCATTAGCGACCCGGTTGTCCGAGATTGCCCCACCCTTCATCTGCAACCGGCTCCCTGATGCAGCATACACACCACCGCCGTGGACCTGCGAGCCCTGGGTGCGGTTTCCGACGATCGTCGTGCCATCGGTGCGGAGCACGCCGGTGTTCTGCATCTGGATTCCGCCGCCACCGAACTCGCCTTCGGAACGATTGTTCCTGATCGTCCCGTTCGTGATGTCGACCTCGGCCGATCCCCAGAGGAAGATGCCGCCACCCCGCGCACTGGACACGTTCTCTTCGATCGTCACATTGGTCAGCGTCACCGAAGGCGAACCGGTCAGCTGCGCAGCCGGATCGTTCGAGATCGTAATGCCACCGCCGCGAACCGCACGGTTGTTCGCGATGACGGTGCCCGTAATCGCGACTGCCATGGCACGCCCGGAGATCCGCATGGCGCCACCTTCAACCGTGGTGCTGTTGTTGAAGAAGCTGCCTCCCGTCACCGTCACCGATCCGACACCTTCGGCAAGCAGGCCGCCGCCGCTGTTGCCGGTCGTTTCATTGTCCTCGACCGTCACGTCGATCAGCGTCAGCGTGCCGTTGAACACCCGGATGCCGCCGCCCCATCCGCTGGTAACACTGTTGCCGGAGATCACACCGTTCCGCATCGTGGCCGAGGCGCCGGTGACGACCGAGAGTCCTCCCCCGGGGCTGTTGGCGCCCGACGTCCAGTTGTCGGTGATCCGAACGTCCTCGAGCTGCACATGGCTCTCGTCCTGCACCTGGATGCCACCACCGCCACCGGTGGTCGACTGGTTTCGGTCGATCCGGGAGTCGGTGAGCGTCAGCTGCGAAGCGCCATCGACCAGCACGCCCCCGCCCCCCGCGGCGACGCCGCCAGTCAGCCGCAGTCCGGAGATCGACACGGTTGCGCCGCCCGTAATCCGGAAGACCCGGCGCAGACTGCCAGTGCTCCCATTCGCATTGACCGTAAGCTGCGTAGCACCGGGCCCCTCGATCGAGACCGAGGCCGACAGCGGCGGCAGCGCGGAGGTCAGCGTGATCTCTCCGCCGGGTAAGTTGTTCGGCAGGCGAATGACGGCGACCCCTTCGGCCGCTGCTGACCTCGCGCCAGCTGACGCGGATGCCGGCGGCGCCGGCGCCGCCGAGTTCACCGCCATGATGGCCTCGCGGAGCGAACAATGAGACGGGGTACAGGCACCGTCATCGAGATCATTGGCGGTCGTAACGACCCAGTCCGGGCGCACCGTAACGGTGGCGGACGCCGACTTGGTCGGGTCGAGCACGCTGGTCGCGGTGACCGTGCAGGGACCCGCAATGATCGGCGCCGTGTAGCTCACCGACGCACTGGTGCCGTCGACCGTGCCGCAGCTGGCGCTCCACGTCAAGCCGGTCTGGGTGGTACCGGTCACCGTGGCGGTGAAGTTCTGGCTACCGCCCCGATCGAGTTCGGCCTGCGCGGGGGTCAGACCAACGACCACCGGCGTCACGGTCACCGTGGCAGTACCGGTCTTGGTCCCGTCCTGGGCACTGGTTGCCGTTACGGTAACGCTGCCGCCCGCGACCGGTGCCGTCAGGGTCGCATTGTTGCCGTTGGCCTGGATGGTTCCCGCAGACGCGGTCCAGGTCACCGAGGTATTGGTCGCATTCGTCACGGTCGCGGTGAACTGCTGGGTTCCGCCCGCTCCGACCGTGGCCGTTCCGGGAGAGACCGAGACGGCAACTGCCGGGGGCGGCGGTGGAGGCGGCGGCGAAACCGGGCCGTCTCCGCCACACGCAGCAACCAGGAGACTCGGCAGCAGCCAGGCATTCCGGCAACGGCGGACGTCTGAAATAGTCATCATGGCCCCTATGGTTTGAATAAGTTTTGAGAGGGGTTGACCGGTCTGCCCGACCCCACCCGCAGAGCGGAGCGACGGTCGGTGCACACGATGGAAGGAATCTGAGTCATCTTACCGCCGATCCGGAGAAGGCGGAACCCTGCGAGCCCCGGGCTCGCGACGCTTGATCTACTGAACACGCGCAGGCCATGGCGGAATGGGCTCATTCGGCAGGCTAGCCTCTACCTTTCTCTGTTCTGCGGTGAGTAAGTCGCTTTCCGGCGGATTGTGTCGCATCATCTGTGCAGACTCCCATCCGAGGTGACCATGAGTGAGGCAGATGACATCAGAACGGCCATCGAACGGAATGTGAAGGCCGTATCGCTTCGTCCTGGCATCGGCCAGGGTACCGCACGATCGGTCGCCACGCTTCGACCCGGGCTGGCCTGCCAGGTTGTCGACGGGTCGCATACGATTTCAGTCGCGATGACGGAGAAATACGGTGGCACGGGCGCGGCACCCAACCCGGGCGTCTTCGGTCGTGCCGCAGTCGCCTCCTGTCTCAGCATTGGGCTTTCGATGTGGGCCGCCCGCCTGGGCATCGTGCTGACACGGCTCGAGGTGACTGTCGAGGCCGGCTATGACGTCCGAGGTGAGCTCGGTGTCTCGGAGGAGGTCCGCCCAGGCTATCTGGCCATGCGTTATCACATTGCCGTCGAGAGCCCCTCGCCCGAAGCCGAGGTCCGGCGCTGGCTCGAGATCGGCACCAGAACCAGCTCCTGGCTCGACAACCTGGCCAATCCGGTGCCCCTCTCAGGTACGATAGAGATCCGCGGATCGGAGAAGGTCTGATGGACCCCCGACTGCAGCTCCGGGTTCAGCGCTACGGCTGGGATCGTGCCGCGGCCGATTACGAACGTGGCTGGGCCGCTCCGCTCCGCCCGGCCCAGGATCGTCTCCTGGCGCTGGCTGCGCTCGGCGCAGGCGAAAGGGTTCTCGACCTTGCCTGCGGCACCGGGCTGGTAACGCTTCGAGCTGCCCTGGCCGTCGGCCCATCGGGGTCTGTCACCGGCACCGACATTTCAGATGCGATGGTCGCCGCCGTCAGCGCCGAGGCAGCCCGGCAAGGTCTCGACTGGGTCAGCGCCCGGCGGGCCGACGCGGAAACCTATCCGTTCGACCCGGGCAGCTTCGACGCGGTCCTGTGCGGCTTCGGCCTGATGTACGCCCCCGACCCAATCGCGGCTCTGGCCGGTGGTTTTCAGGTGCTGCGCCCCGGAGGCCGCTTTGTCGCCGCGGTCTGGGGCGAGCGGCGGGGGTGTGGCTGGGCCGAGATCTTTCCCATCGTCGAGCGTCGAGTCAGCAGCGAGGTCTGTCCACTCTTCTTTCAACTCGGCACCGGCGATGCGCTGCAGGCCCGGATGGAGTCGGTAGGCTTTACGGTCCAAGCCGTCGAGCGCCTCGAAAGCACTCTCGAGTACGAGACTCCGGAAGCTGCGCTTGCGGCGGCGTTTCTCGGTGGGCCGGTTGCAATGGCATACTCCCGGTTCGACGACAGCACACGGGCCGCGGTGCACCGGGAGTACCTCGAATCCATCGCATCATTCCGCCATGCCGACGGCTATCGAATTCCCGGCGAGTTCCTGGTTGCGCGCGGAGACATCGCCGCCTGATCGGCGCGCCTGACGGCAATCGGTTGAGCCCCCCAGGGGCACCAGGTGGCCCGACTGGCATGCCGGTTCCCGGTGGCGCCTTCGATGAACGCATCGACCGCTTCCGGCGTGCGCATCGGACGCCCGTCGCACAATTCCATCGCCAGATCGACCAGTCGGACTTCGTCGGCCAGGTAGTGGAACGGATAGCGCGAATCCGAGCCAACCCCGCGAACGATCGGCCCCAGCGGCATCGCTGCCCCGACTCCTGTTTCGACCCGCTGCTCTGCCCGGGCAACTGTCGCACTGTCGGTGATCAACACATCCATGGTGTCACCGCTGGCTGCAAATGCGAAGGTGACGATTGCGCTGCCGGCAGGGGGCGCCGGAAACTCCGGCGCCGCTGTACAGCCAACCACCCCGGCGATCAGGGACACTGCTGCAAACACTCGCATCTCGACTCCTCATTCCAAGGGTCAGTAACGCGACCCGGTCAGTTTGACATCAGCATGGATCCAGGCGGCCCGGTACCGCTGCAGCACGTCGGCGGCATCATCGAGGCGGCCCTGCAGCTTGAGCGCCGCGGTCAATCCGTACAGCGCCCAGCCATTGTCGGGAAACCGCGCCAGGTCCTCCCGATAGACACGCTCGGCCGCATCCCCCCTGCCTTGCGCCAAATACGCCTTGCCCAGCGAGTGACGCATCGGGTAGTACCAGGTCGGCGGCTCGGTGTATGGCAACTGGTCCTCGAGCGCGACTGCTGCCCGAAACTCGCGGACCGCTTCCGCCAGCGCGCCTCGTCGCACTGCGATTTCACCCTGCAGCGCGTGCTCGGCGATCTCCAGGGCAATCCGGTTCTCACCTTCCGGATGGCTGGCGGCAATCCGGCTGACCGAGTCGAGCGCCGCGCGCGCTTCGGGCCAGCGGCGCTTCGCGGCAAAGGCGACGCCGCGGGCATAGTACGCCATGCCGGTCGTGAAGCGACGGTTGGGCGCAGGAAGCGGCTCTGCCAGAACCTCATCCCAGCGTCCGAAGGTGACCAGGGTCCAGTACGCAACCGGCGTAATCGCATCGATCCAGGGAATCGCAGCCGCAACCTCCGGGTCGACCCCGCGACTCGCGGCCCGGGCATGCTCGATGGCGAGCCGACTCGACCCCGTCATACTGGCGGCAAAGGCCAGGAAGTGATGGTTGTGCGGGTAATATCCGGAGGCGTAGATCCCGCCGCGGCGGCGCGCCGATGGTCCCTCGAGCAAGGTCTCGTCAGCATGCACCGCATGACGGTTGGCCTCGATCGCATCTGCGTACCTGCCGACGCGAATGTAGATGTGGGCCGGCATGTGGACCAGATGGCCTGCGCCGGGCATCAGGGCAGCCAGACGCTCGGCACACGGGAGCGCCCGATAGGGATCAGCCGCCTCAACGGCGTGGATGTAGAGATGGCAGGCTCCAGGGTGGGCCGCATTGCTTGCCATCACGTGCTCGAGCTGCTCCAGCAACACCGGGGTTGCCGGTCGGGGCAAACCGTCGCTGGTCCAATAGTTCCAGGGGCTCAGATTCATCAGGGCATCGGCGTAGAGCACCCGGGCTTCGAGGTCGTCCGGCGCGACGTCGACCACCCGTCGGAGCCGTTCCGCATAGGCGCTGTCATCGGCGGCGCGATCGGCCGGGTCGTTCGATACATAGCGGGCCGCCAGCGCACCAATCAACCGGCTCTCCGCCTCGGTCTGCTGGATCCGCTGCGCCCGCGCCACCGCGGCCCGGGCCGTGTCGAGATTCGCCGCTTCGAGCGGCGCATTGATATTTGGTCCCAGCGCGAGCGCGATGCCCCAGGGGCACATGGCACACGACGGATCGAGTCGCTCCGCTTCGCGGAACGACCGCGCCGCCTCGGCGTGGTTGAATGCCCACAGGAACCGCAGGCCCTGATCGAAGTAGCGCTGCGCCGAATCGGTCGCCCGTACCCGATAGCTGTGAATGCCCAGGTTCGTGTGCAGGGGCACGGCAGTGGTCGACCCGCTCCCTGGCCGACCGCGATTGGTCAAGTCCGGCGCTGCCTGCCCTGCGGCAGACCCTGCGATCAGAGTCAGCATTAGTGTCAGGGTCGTCGTACGCATAGGGGCTCCTCCTTCGAGTCGGAACAGATCGACGCGCAACCAACATGGCGCGGTCACGAGCTACTGGTATATTTGCGAAGGCATACCTGATTTCCCGACACGAGTTGCCGATGGCACCTTCCGGCCCGGTTACCCAGCTGCTCGCCCGCGTCAGCGACGGCGATGCCGCCGCGCTCGACCAACTTTTTCCGCTCGTCTACGCTCAGCTCCGGCTCGCCGCCGAGCACGCGCTCCGGGCGGAGCGGCCCGGCCATACGCTCGTGCCAACTGCGCTGGTCCACGAAGCATACCTCAAACTGATAGGCAGCGGATCCATCCCCGCGGCGGATCGCGGGCACTTCCTCGCCATTGCGGCGAGGGCCATGCGCCAGATCCTGGTCGACCACGCCCGGCGCAAGCGGGCTCGGAAACGGGGGGATGGGGCCACACCAGTCGACCTCGACGCGGCGCTGCCAGATCGCGCCATGCCTGCCGACGAGCTCGTCGCGCTCGACGACGCGCTCGACCGGCTGTCGGCAATCAGCGACAGAATGCGCAGTGTAGTTGAACTCAAGTTCTTTGCCGGGCTCGGCGAAGAGGAGATCGCCACGGCGCTCGGCGTCACGACCAGAACGGTGCAACGTGACTGGGCCAAGGCGCGGGCATGGCTCTATCGCGAGGTCTATGGTGACGCAGGTGCAGCCGCCAAGTAGGCCGACCGATCCGGAGTGGGATCTGGTCGATGCGCTGTTCGAACGCGCGCTCGATCAGCCCGAGGGCAGCCGACGTGACTGGATTCGCTCGGCACCCGCCGATCCGGACCTTCGCAACCAGGTACTCGCTCTGCTCGACGCTGCCGAACATCAGGGCATCCTCGATGCGCCGATTCCTGCCGCCATGATGACCCCCGACTCAGCCGCCGAGACGATGGAACGCCTCGCGACAACCCTGGGGGCGCGCTACCGCATCGAGCGCGTCTTGGGTGAAGGAGGAATGGCCACTGTCTACCTGGCGCAGGAAGCCAAGCACGACCGCCCGGTCGTGCTCAAGGTGTTGCGACCGGAGGTTGCCCGCTGGGTCGGCGCCGCCCGTTTTCTCGATGAGATCCGGATCGTTGCAAAGCTGTCCCACCCTCACATCATTCCGCTGATCGACTCCGGCGAAAGTGAGGGGCTGCTCTACTATGTCATGCCGTATCATGAGGGGGTGACCCTCCGGCAACGCCTCGATCAGGGGCCGCTCGCGGCCGGCGCCGCGACCACGGTGATTCGTGACATCGCCCTGGCGCTCGGCCATGCGCACCAGGCAGGATTCGTCCATCGCGACCTCAAGCCGGAGAATGTCCTGGTGGTCGATGGCCACGCGTTCCTGATGGATTTCGGTGTGGCGAAACTCACCAGGCGAGGTTCTCCGATGGACACGCTGGAAGGCATGGCGATCGGAACCCTGGCCTACATGGCGCCCGAGCAGGCCGTTGGGCATCAGGTCGACGCGCGGGCCGATGTCTACGCCTGGGGACTGGTGGCCCGCGAAACCTTGGGACCCACCGCCGACCGGTCGGTCATCGCCCCCCTGATTCGCGCTGCGCTTGCTCCCGACCCGGCCGGGCGGCCAGCCGATGGCACCGCTATCCTGACCATGCTGGACCGACTGACCCGTCATCGTCGCCGGCTGACCCGGGCCATTGCGGCCCTCGGCGTGACTGCGACGTTGACCGTGGGCAGCGCCCTGCTCTGGCAACTGCGCACTCCGGTGACGGTACTCGATCAGGACTCCGGTCCCGTCGCGGTCACCCCCCTGCGGAACGAGACCGGCGATTCGACGCTGGCCATCTGGGGGCGCCTGGCGGGAGACTGGCTGACCCAGGGACTGCAGGAAACCGGGCGGGCCTCCGTGATTCCGTGGCCGGTCGCGCTCGAAGCCGCTCGCGCGGAGTCGCTGCCTCAAGGCGGCAGTACCGTCACTGCCATCGCGGCGGCTACCGGCGCCCGCAGTGTCGTGACGGGATCGTACTACCTGATCGGTGAGCAGATCCGGTTTCAGGCCGAACTGACCGAGGTGCCCAGCGGAACGGTGGTCGCCACGGTGACGACGCGAGAAGTACCCCGCGACTCGATCGGCCTGGGCGTGGGCTTGCTCCGCGAGCGGTTGATGGGGCTGCTGGCCGTTCGCACGGACGATCGACTCGACCGACCGGGGGGAGCCACTGGCCGGCCGCCCACCTACCGCGCCTATCAGTTGTTCGAGCGTGGCATCGAGGCCCACAATCGCCAGGACTATCGACGGGCCTCGGCGGATCTGCTGGCGGCCTGGCAAGAGGACACCACCTTTCAGCAGGCGCTTGCGTACGCCGGGCGGGCGCTCTGGAACGCCGGCGAACCAGGCCGCGTCGATTCGCTGCTGCGATCAGTTCGATCCCGCGGCTTGACGCTCAATCCGTACGACGAGAATCAGATTCGTTACCTGGAGCACCGGCTCGCCGGCGACGGCATCGGCGCGCTGCGGGCCATCCGCGAAGCGGCCGCCCTGGCCCCCGGCGGTCGCGTCGAGTACAACGTGGCGCTGGCGGCAATCTCGGTCGGGCGCTCGGACGAGGCGCTCGAGGTGCTCCGGCGAGTCGACCCCGACGCCGGCGCCTTCCGCGGCTGGGCTCCCTACTGGTTCGTGCTCGGCCATGCCTTGCACCTCCAGGGTCGCTATCAGGACGAAGTCGAGGCCGGCCGAGAACTTCGTCGACGCCACCCCGACAGCCGGGCAGGCTGGGTCCACCTGACCCGGGCACTCGCGTCGCTCGGCGACACGGTCGCGCTCGACTCCCTGGTCGCCGATGCCAGCGCGTTGCCACCCGACACCTACTGGTCGCAAGGCGCCATGCTGGTCACTGCTGCCGAAGAACTCGAGGCGCACGGCTTCGCTAGCCGGGCACCGAGGTACTATGCTGCGGCTGAACGATGGCTGGCCAACCAGCTCGCCAGGACTCCGGACCATCGAGCTCACCGGTTCTGGCTGGGCTCCGCTCGCTACGATCAGGGAGCCTGGCAGGATGCACAGCCGTACTTTGAATCGTTGGCGAATGACTATCCTGATGAGCTCCAGTTCAGAGGGTTGGCCAGCCTGATCGCCGCCAGGCTGGGCGACTCGGCCGGCGCAACCCGCTGGCTCGGCGAACCACCTCCGTATGGCCGGGGCGGATTCCTGGTGTACCAGGCCAGACACGCCGCCATCGCTGGCGACCGGGAGCGGGCCGTAGCGCTCTGGAGCGAGGCTGTCGGCAGCAGTCTCAGCGGCATTGCCTGGATTCACGCCTCCTCACGGCAGGACCTGCGTCCGCTCGACGACGACCCCCGCCTGCACCGCCTGGGTTTGCTCCCCTTACGCTGACGCGGCTGACCGGCACCGCTATCTTCGACGGCATGGATCGAGTGCTCGCGAACACGGCGGCAGCCCTCCGCGAGGGAATCGTCCGCGGATTCCTGGCCAATGCCGATGCAATCGACTGGGCCAGGGGCGAAGTAGGCGATGACCCCGAGGACACGTCTATTCTGCTCTCTGAGCTGGCACTCGCCGCCAATCAGCCGCCCTCCCGTATCCTCAACATCCTCGGCCAACTGGCCTGGGGTGCCGATCTCGCTGCCGCGGGTCGGATTGCCGTTTCATACCTGCATGACCGCCTCGACGCCGGAGCCGTGGACCTCGACCTCGCTATCGAGGCGATCCACCATTTGGCCAGGGACGGGTTTGCACCCGACCCATGGTTCGAGCGCGGCGCCCGGCGATTTCACGACGACAAACTGCCTTCAGCGAGCAGCCCAGTCGACCCAATGAGCGCGCTGGTCGGCTTTCTGGTAGGGTATCGTCACGACGCGCCGGGTGCCGCCATCGAGCCCCAGCCAGCCGCGCACGATCAGTTCGTGATTGCCCTCGACCCTTCTGCTCCCGAGCTGACCGAGGCGGAGGTCTCGGTTGCCTGGCAATCCTGGTCCGGACGCGCCAGAATCCGAACATCGGCAGCAGAGTTGACCAGCTTTGCGAATGCGCTGCGAGATTTTGCCGGCCACCGAACCAACCGGATCTCGTTTGCACCAAGCCCGGGCGTCGACGGCGACCAGCTCACCGCCACCGTCGTCGAGTATGGTCGAGCCCGCCGAGCGGCGATTCTGATCGAGGTAACTGCCACCGATCAGCCGGCAGAGCTGCATCAGAACGGCAACCAGCTGCGCGCCGCCGTGCCGACCGAGCATGCCCTGTTGGGTGACTTTGCCGCGGACCTTGGCGAACTGATCTCGACGGGCGGTGGCGTGGCGCGACTTCGACTGTCCGCGCGCTGGCCTCACGACAGCTGACTCAGAGCAACGCCCCGAAAGACACGGCGGGCCGGCGGACGCGAAACGTCCGCCGGCCCGCACCGTTTCAGGACGATGCTAGACCGCTTCGGAGAGCGACGTGAAGTTGAAGTCACGCACGCGCATCGGCGGAACCACCACGCTGCTGCCAGGACTGCCGCTTTCACTCGACGAGACCCGTACCGGCGCGCCCATCGCCTCGATGTTGTTGAGCATGAAAATCGGCGACTCGTTGAACCGCAGGTTGCGCACCGCGCGAGTGATCTTGCCGTTTTCGATCAGGAAGGTCCCATCGCGCGTCAGACCGGTGTACAGGATGGTCCGCGGATCGACCGGACGGATGTACCAGAACCGGGTGACCAGCAGGCCCCGCTGGCATCCTGCGATCATCGACTCGAGTGTCTCACTCCCGCCCGACATCTTGAGCACGCCGCTGAAGCCGAAGCCGCCGCCGGAAACACCGGTCGGCTGCTTGCCCTGCTTCTCGGCCCAGTAGCGATCGTAGTTGAGATTCCGCACGACGCCGTTCTCGACCCAGACGACCCGATCGGTCGGCAGGCCATCGCCGGTAAAGGGACTGCCCGGGGTCTGCGGATCGAAGGGATCACTCACGAGCGAAACCCGCTCGTCGACGATCTTGCTGCCGATCTTGTTGCCGCCGCCCTGCTTGGTAAAGAAACTGCGGCCCTCATCAGCGTTGCGCGCACTGGTGGCGCCGAGGATGAGCTGCACGAGATTGCCGACGGCGGTCGGTTCGAGGATGACGGTGTAGCGACCCGGCTCGACGGCCGAGGCGGGCGTGGAGCGGCGGGCCTTGTCGACCGCACGCGCACCGAGCGCAGCGGGATCGATCTGACCCCAGTCGCTCGAGGTACTGCCAGCCCAGCCGGAGCCGGTCCCTTCCTCGTTGCGCACCGTCGTGGTCAAGGCCACGCTGGTATCGCGCGTATACGCGAACAATCCCTTTGAGTTGGCAATGGCCTGCGCCGTTGCCCGAGTCTCGAGATACCCGGTGCCAACGAGGCCTGCCGCCTTCGACTGGTCCGTAATCAGTCGCACGCCGGCAGCGCGACCGGCCGGATCGAGGGCGGCCGTTCGGTCGCTCCAGCCGAGGCCGTCGCGATACTGCTGCGGGCCGAGTTCGGGCATTAGCTCCGCATCATCGGGCGAGAGGCGAGCCAGGCGTTCGGACGATTCGACCACGGCCTTGAGGCCGGCATCGTCGACCCGATTGGTGGTCGACGACCCCACCTTTTTGCCGACCACACTGCGAACCACGATCGTCGTGTCGACATTGTCGCCGGCGGTAGAGACCTGGTTGACGGCAAAACGGGTGTTGCCCCTGACGCCGTTGACGATCGAAACTCGGGTTTCCGTAGCTTTGGCGAATGCCAGCACACGCTTGGCCAACGCTTCCGCCTCGGCGCGCGACATGACCCGCGCCTGATCCTGCGATGCGCGGCTCATGCCTGCCTCCCGGTATTGATGACGTTGATGCCACGATGACGGGTCGGCACGCAGCCGTGACTCACGGCGTTGGATTGCGATGGCTGGCCCTTGCCATCGTTGAACGCCCCGCCGAGCTCGTAGCTCTTGGGCCCGCCGAGCATGTCGAGATTGGCCCAGAAGTCCGGGGTCCGCATCTGATAAGCCACATCCTTCAGCATGCCGACAATTTTGCCACCGCGGATCTCATAGAACAGCTGCCCGCCGAACTGCGCGTTGAAACGCTGCTGATCGATCGAGAACGAACCGTCGCCGATGATGGCGATGCCGCGATCGGTTGCCGAGATGAGATCATTCCACCCGATGTCTTTGTCCCCGGGCAGGAGCGAGATATTCGGCATTCGCTGAAACTGGACGTCGGCCCACGACTGGGCGTAGGAGCAGCCATGCGAACGAGTCGGCTTGCCGGCCTTCTTGTAGTACGAATCGAGCCAGAGCGCCTGCTCGCGCGTGGTCTGATAGTCGACGAAGATCCCTTCCCTGACGACGTCGAACTCGTCCGGCTTTACTCCATCGTCGTCCCAGCCACAGGCCGCCAGCGATCCCGGCTGCGAGCGATCGCCGCGCACATTCATCAGCGGCGAGCCGAACTTGAGCGTACCAAGGACCTTCTCGGGCGGAAAGACAAAGCTGGTACCGGCATAGTTTGCTTCGTAACCCATGGCCCGGTCGAGCTCGGTCGGATGTGCAATCGACTCGTGAATGGTGAGCCAGAGATGGTTGGGATGGAGCACCAGGTCGTACCGGCCCACTTCGACCGGCTTGGCGGAGAGTTTCTGAACTGCCTCGTCGGCCCAGCGGACGACATTCTCTTCGAGCTTGTTCTCGGTCACATGCTCGTAGCCGCGACCCATCGGCGCAATGTCATTGCTCTGCCGCGACTGGAAATCCGTGAAGTCCTTCGACACGGCCGTCACGGTCACGGTCGGCTGCGACCGGATGATCGTCTGCGAAACGAGCGTTCCCTCGGTGTTGGCATAGCTCTTCTCGTCTTTGAGAAAGAACATGCTCGAGTTGACGAAGCGCGCCTGCGGGTTCTTGAGCGCAATGGCGTTGACCGCGAGCAGCAGCTCGACCTTGTCCTCGATCGAGACGGTGAAGGGATCTACCTTCGCATCGCTCCGCCAGGTTCCCCGCTGGTTGCCAGGGGCGGGCGCCAGCACGACAGGACGCTGTCCCGGCGTGCGATTGGCCTTGGCCTGCGCCACCGCCTGTCGCGCCACCCGCGCGACCGAATCCGGTTCCAGGTTGCTGGTGGCCGCGAAGCCCCAGGCTCCCTCGACCAGCACCCGAACGCCGATCCCGAACGTTTCGTTATCGGAAAGGCCGGCGACGCGTCGCTCCCGCGTGAAGATGCTCTGGGTGCGGTTGAGGCTGATCCGGGCATCGGCATACTGCGCACCAGCCGACTTCGCCGCGTCGAGGGCCCGCAGCAACAGGTCGTTGAGTGCGGCATCGCCCGGCGACGGCGCGATCAGCCTGCCCGACAGCTCGGCCGCTTCGGCTCGCCCGGTGATCCCGAGCGCCAGGCCAGCGGCAGCCGCGGCAGAAGTGGTTCGGAGAAACTCCCGGCGACTCGGGGACACGGCAACCTCGTCGAAGAAGGGATTGACTCGAGCGCAGGAGGCGTGCGCCCGACGGACCGATCTGTGGCAGGCCCATCTTAGCAAGATACGCGAATCCGGCCGGGATCGGCAGCTAAACACGGCCACCCTTCTATCCGTATAGAGCAGGAGGAGACGGTCCACGGTGTATACTTCGATCCCTTGACCAACACCATGCCAGCAACCCCGCCGTCCGCCGCTGGACGAGAGTCACTGATCGCCTCTGTCGGTCGCCTCCGGGCAGCCGTTGGACGGCGCATTGTCGGTCAGGACGAGGTGGTCGATCACCTCCTGCTCGCTATCCTGGCTGGGGGACACGCCCTCCTGGTGGGGGTGCCCGGACTGGCCAAAACCCTGATCGTCCGATCCGTCGCCGAAGCCATGCGGCTCGAGTTCCGACGGATCCAGTTCACCCCCGACCTGGTCCCGAGCGACATCACCGGCACCGAGATCATGGAGGAGGATTCGGCAACCGGAGTGCGCGGCTTTCGATTCGTCCGGGGACCGATCTTTGCCAACATCATCCTGGCTGACGAGATCAATCGAACCCCGCCGCGCACCCAGGCAGCGTTGCTCGAAGCGATGCAGGAGCATCGCGTCACGGCCAACGGTGAGTCGATGCGGCTGCCTGAGCCGTTTTTCGTTCTGGCAACCCAGAACCCGATCGAGCAGGAGGGCACCTACCCGCTGCCAGAAGCTCAGCTCGATCGTTTTCTCTTCGATATCCGGATCGGCTACCCCTCGGAGGACGACGAGGTCGCCATCCTGCGCAGTACGACCGGCGCCCCCTTGCCCCCGATCGAGCCTGTTCTGGGTGCCGCCGATGTGTTGGCCCTGCAGGGACTGGTCCGGGATATCCCCGCCGCTGACCCTGCCCTGCGCTATGCCGCCGCGCTGGTTCGTGCCACGCGACCCGACCAGGATCAGGCACCGGCAGCGATCAGGCGGTTCGTCCGCTGGGGTGCTGGTCCGCGCGCAGGCCAGGCACTGGTTCTCGGCGCCAAGGCACGCGCGCTGCTCGATGGACGCTTGGCCGTTACTCCGGAGGACATCCGCCGGGTGGCCCTTCCGGTGCTGCGACATCGGGTCCTGCCCAACTTTGCCGCGGATGCCGAGGGCATCTCGGCCGAGCGGCTGATCGCCGAGGTGGTCGAGACGGTGACCCCGCCGGCGAGCGGTATCCGCGCCTAGCAGACGGCACCGTGCGGATACCGCCGGATGCGCCCGCCGACACTCCATTCCCAATGGGCAGCAGCAGCACGCCATTCGGCCACCGCCATGGTCCACTCCTCGACGCACTGCGCGGCGTCCGGTGGCCGAGCCGGGCCCGATCGCGGTCGCCGAACGTCGGCCAGCATGCGTCACGTCGCCGTGGCACCAGCATCGAACTGACCGAGTACCGCGCCTACCGGCAAGGTGACGACCCGCGCCGGCTGGACTGGAAGCTCCTGGCGCGCACCGATCGCGCCTACCTGCGCATCACGGACGAACGCACGGTCCTTCCGACGCTGATTGCCGTCGACGCCTCCGCGTCGATGGCGTTTCCTGAACCAGGCCATGCCAAGTGGTGTCAGGCCTGCGCCATTGCGGTCGGCCTGGCGAGCCTGGCTCACGCTGCCGGCGACCCCGTCGGCCTGGTGGTCGGCGGACCGACGCCTTCGCAGCTGCCATTTCAGACCCGTCGCACCCTGCTGCCAGGCCTGATTCGCACCCTCGATGCCGTCTCACCAGCAGGCACGACGGAGCTGGGACGACTGCTGTCCGGGTTCCGCAACACCGGGCGGCTGGTCGTGATCTCCGACCTGCTGGGCGACACCACGGCACTGCTTCAGGTCGCAAGCCTGTGGCGCAGGCAAGCGGTAGAGCTAGTCGTAGCGCATATCGTGGCTGCCGAGGAACTGGATCCACCGGAGGCTCCGCGGGTCACCGACCCGGAGGATCCGTCGACGGTCCGCACCCTCGATGCGCCGGGTCGCTCGGCCTATCAGACGGCCTTTGCCGCATGGCGCGCTGAGACCGCCCGAAGCTGGCAAGAACTCGGCGCGCGCTACCTCCTCATCGACACGATCGAGCCGCCGGCGCACGCCGTTCGGCGGATCGTCGCCACATGAGCTTCGCTGCACCGTGGTGGCTCCTGGCGGGAGCCGTCGGCGCCCTGATCATCAGTGCGCTCCATCTGCTGACCCGCCGCGATCCGGCGCCCCGCCCCCTGCCAACCGCACGGTTCATCCCGGAAACGCCGAACCGGCTGGTAAGCCGGAGTGTCGCCCTCAGCGACCGTGCGATCCTCGCGCTCAGGCTGCTTGCACTGATCGCGGCAACCCTGGCGTTTGCAGAACCCAGCCTCGAGGGGTCGAGGCATGCCCTGACCCAGGTCATCCTGATCGATACTTCACGCGCTGCTGACAGCGTCGGGGTCGACGCCGCGGTACGTACCGTGGCGCGCAGCCACGACCGCTCGATCCGCTTCAGTTCCCTCTCGGCTGGTCTGATTGCCGGAATTCGCGAAGCACGGTCTCTCCGCAGTTCGACCGATAGCGTCAGCCTGGTGATCGTGTCGCCGCTGGCACGCGAATCGTTCGACGCAGCTACCGAGGCGGTCCGGTCCACCTGGCCCGCAGGCATCACC
The DNA here is from genome assembly GCA_019637315.1 of Gemmatimonadales bacterium. NCBI lineage: Bacteria > Pseudomonadati > Gemmatimonadota > Gemmatimonadia > Gemmatimonadales > Gemmatimonadales bacterium. The sequence goes on along the minus strand of JAHBVU010000005.1, from coordinate 163,228 downwards.
TGGGTGGGGATCGAGACCATTCCGGCACCGCCCAGTCCACACGCCCTTGCGGTGCGGGCCGACACCGACGACCCGATCCGCAGCACGCTCGCGCTGAGCGGCTGGTCGACCAGCGAGACCGCACCGATCAGACTGGTCCGCACAGAGACTCTTACCCGAGCCGACTCCACCTGGACTGCTGAGCAATCGCCTGCGCCGCATCTGCTGATCCACTGGCCGGCACTGCCGGCACCCGACGGCGATACGGCAGGCGCGGTGGCGACAGATCGCACGGTACTGACCGCAGCGTTCCGGCGCAGCGGGTCCCGCGTCGACGGCACGGCCAGAGCCTGGTGGGCGGACGGAATGGTGGCCGCCGCGGACCGACCGCACGGCAGCGGTTGCATTCGACGAGTCGAGATTCCGGTCGACCCCGCCGGCGACCTCGCGCTGCGCCAGGCGACCCGGGACCTGATACGCGATCTCCTGGTGCCCTGCGGCGGACGGCGCGACGCCGAGCCTGTCGACTCGGCGATCGTCAGCTGGATTCGGGGCGGGGCGACCGTATCACTGCCGACAGCGCACCTTCCCGCATTGCCCTCAGAGGGCCGCCCATCGCCGTGGCTGCTGGGCCTGGCAATGTTTGCCCTCGTTGCGGAACACCTGCTGCGGCGGCGGTCTTCATGACGACGCTCACCCGTCTCTATCGATCGCAGCGAGCCCTGATCGTGGGCAGCGTTGCAGCGGCCGTCGTCTGGGGCGCGGCGGCGGCAGTATCGACCTGGCACGCGCTGGGTTCACGACCTTGGGCGGCAGTCGTAGCGACCGTTGCGATTGCAATTGCACTGTGGTGGCGGCGCGCGGTCTTCGAAGCCGATCGCGTCGCGCTCTGGCTCGAGGAGCGCCACCCCGAGCTCCAGTACACGCTGATCACCGCAGTCGACACCGCCGCGGGCGGCCACCGTCCGGAGCTCGAGCGACAAACCGAGTCGGTCGGGTTCGAGCGAACTGCGTACCGAGCTGCGGCGCGGCTGATCGTCCTGCCTGTCCTGGTTGCAGGGGCCGTTGTCGTCGGGTTGATCGCTGCACGGCAACTCACGGACGCCGGGCCCAACGGCCTGCTAACCCAGGACAAGACAGAGCCTGCGACGGATGCGCCCATTCGGCTGGCCGTTACCGTCACTCCGCCCCCGCACACCCGCCTGGGGGTCGAGCGGCTTTCGGACCCGATTCGGGTGGCCGGCGTTAGCGGCAGTCGGCTTGCCATCGAGGGATCACTCCCAGCTGACCAACTCAGCGTACAGACCGAGAGCGGGGCACTGACGGTAACAACGCGAGCGTCCGGCTGGCGTGCCGACCTGACGATGCCGGAAGCACCGACGGTCGTTCGGGTGCGACGCGGCGCAAAGGAGCGGCTCATCCTCCTCGAGCCGCGAGGCGACTCTCTGCCTGTCGTTCGCCTCGACCTCCCGGAACGCGACACCATGCTCGATCGTGCCACCGGGTCACTGCCACTTGCCGCCTCCTTCCACGACGATTTCGGGCTGGCCGACACATGGTGGGAGCTGACTGTCAGTCGGGGGGGCGGGGAGAACTTCGAGTTCCGAACCGTGACCCTCGATCGCGCGCCGGCGGGCAACAGGAGATCGGCTACCCGATCACTTGCCCTGCGGATCGACTCGCTGGCGCTGGCACCCGGCGACATCGTCCTGCTCCGCGCGGTCGCGCGCGACGCGAACCCGAGTGCTGGACTGAGGATTGCGGGGTCAGATCCGCGGGTGATCCGGCTTGCGGCCGAGCGGCAGGACGATTCGCTCGAGATCGAGGCTTTGCCCCCGGCAGAGCCGCTGGCCAATCTGCTGAGCCAGCGAATGCTGATACTGCTGACCGAAGCGCTCAGTACCAGGCTCCCCCGATTGACTCGATCGACGGTCGTGACCGAGTCGGCCCGGATTGCGCGCGACCAGACCCGGTTGCGTCGCCAGGTCGGCGACCTCGTCTTTGCGCGTCTCGAAGACCTGGGCGAGAGCGGCGAGCACTCGCACGACGATGGCCACGACCACAGCGCGATGACGCCCGAGGAGTTGCTCCGCGCCGCGGAGGCTGCCAACCGGCACGCGAGCGGAGAGGCCCTCGACTTTGCCACGGGGGAGTCTCCAGTCATCGCCGTCAATCGTCCCCTGCTCGAGGCGTATCACGCCATGTGGGCGGCCAGCCGGGAACTCAACCTGGGCCAGCCCCGAGCCGCGCTACCGCATATGTACGCAGCGCTCGATGCGATTCAGCGTGCTCGGCTGGCGGATCGGATCTATCTGCGCGGCCGGACTCGGCCGGTGGTCGTCGACGTGGCGAAGGTCCGCCTGACAGGGAAACGGGACGGCATCGCGCCCAGCACCCGTACGCCCCAGGCTCCGCTCGACCCGGCCATGAGGCGTATCGTCGAACGATTCGATCGGGCGCTCGACCTGCTCGGTCGAAGCCGAGATGCTGCCGTCGACTCCCTGCTCCTCCTTCGCGCGGACTTGCTGGCCGAGCACCCCCGCCTCGCGGGTCCGCTGGCTCAGGCAATCGACACACTGCGGACCAATCATGACCCGACCGCGGCACTGGCCCGGGCCCGGCGCGCCATTGGCCAGCCGACCACCTCGCGATCGGGGCTCCGCGCCTGGAGCAGCGCGCCATGACGCCTTTCACCTTTGCCACCGTTCAGTACGAATCGGGTGACTGGGACTCAGCGCCCTTGGTCGGCCCCAACGTGATCGATGCTGTTGCCCGGTACACCAGCATCGAGGTCAATCCGGGCGCGGTGACCGTTCCGCTCGCCAGCCGCGACCTGCTTCGCTATCCCCTCACCTTCATGACGGGACACCTGCCGGTACGGTTCACCGCGGCCGAACGGGCCATGTTGCGTGTCTATCTCGATCGAGGCGGCCTCCTGTTCGTCGACGACCACAACCACGATATCGACGGCCAGTTCCACAAAACGGCCACCGAGGAACTTGCCCTGGTAACCGGGCGACCCCTCCGTCAGCTGCCTAACGATCATGCCCTCTACTCGGCCTTCTTTACCTTTCCTGACGGCCCCCCGACGACGAGCCACGAGCTGAACGGCTGGGGCGACAACCTGATTCACGAGCATTTGCTCGCTTCGCTCGACGGCGACCGGATCCGGATCCTGTACAGCAACAAGGACTACAGCTCGGAATGGAGCTATCACCCGGACAACAAGCGCTTTCTCTCCGTCGACAACACCCGATTCGGCGTCAACCTGGTGGTCTATGCCCTCACCCGTTGATCGACGAGTCGCGCTCGAGCGCGCCCTGCGCGCGGTGGCCTACGCTGCGCTGGCCGGGGCCCTGATCCTGAGCATCCGAGCCGCGTCACGCCAGCCAACCGCCGAGCGTCGAGTGAACGCCGGCGATCTCCCGGCCCTGCTCGCTCGGCACGACATCGGACCCGGCCCGATCGTCCTGGTGAGCGACACGGCTCTGGATCCGACCGGTCGAGGTTGGTTGGCAGCAACCGGTGCGCGGGTCCGCTGGGGCAGCTCCCGTCTGACCCCCACGGCCATCAGCATCGAACCGCTGGGCGACCCTGCCGGCGGCTATCGCGTTGCCGTTGCCGCGCCCACCGGCAGCATGGTACGTCTCGCCGACAGCCTCGGACCGGTCGACAGCGCGGTCAGTTCGGGCGGCGGAGTCAGCTTCGACATCGATGCTCCGGCAGGCGCCCTGATCGGTTCGGTCGGCGCGCAGCAGGCGAGCCGCCGACCGGAAACGCCGCCAACCCTGCGTCGTGTCGTCGTGTTTGGTCGAGCATCATGGGAAACCAGGTTCGTGATTGCTGCCCTCGAGGAGCGCGGCTGGGCACTCGATGCCCGCATTGCCATTGGCCCCGAGGACGAGACCCGGCAGGGAGCACCGGGGCAGCTCGACACCGCGAGAGTTGCCGCGGTCGTCGCACTCGACGAGGCGGCCGCCCGCCATGCCCCGCAGATCAGTCGGTTCGTACGTGAAGGCGGTGGGCTGATTCTGGGCGTCGAGGCCGCGGGCATTCCGGCCCTGGCACACCTCCGGGTTGGGACCTCGGGACAGAAGCGCGCTTCGAGTGCGCTCGAGATCGATCAGGCAGAGCCTCGTCGGGCCTTGCACCTCTCCCCGATAACCCGCCTCGCAGCAACCGCAACGACGCTCGAACGCCGAGGCCCGCTCGTTGCTTTGGCTGCGCAGAGAGTTGGCCTCGGACAAGTGGTGCAGGTTGGCTATCACGACACCTGGCGATGGCGCATGACCGGTCCGGACGGTTCGGTCGAAGCCCATCGCGGCTGGTGGTCTGGCCTGGTTCGCACCGTCGCCTACCGCCCTGATGAGGAGACCTTTGCCGGCCGTTCGCTGCGGCACGACGCGCCCCTGGCGCGGATGACCGCCACATTCGGTCCTCCCGAGCCCGATCCGGCCGGGCGTGCGCCGGCTCTTCCCACCCCGCCCAGGCAGCTCGACTGGCTCCTCGGCGTCGTCGCGGTTGCGGCACTGCTCACGGAATGGGCCTCGCGGCGCCTCCGGGGAGCCCGCTGACTCTCGGCCACCCACGCAGGAGCCGATTCGTCAGCGCAAGCGTGTCCATCCGACACGCACCGTTCACAATCGTGTTCGGAAGTCCTGCTGCGACATCGGTTTAGGTATACCCCAGCAGCGGGCCCGCCGGTTGCATGAGTGAGCAGCCACGGAACACCAGCCCATCCCGGAGATCTTCATGCGACGATTCGGTCTCATCCTGGCGATCAGCGCGGCAAGCGGTTGCAGCGACTACCTCGGCCCGGACCGCGGCAACCCCGCCGACTACGCATTTGCCCAGCCCTACCTGTATTCCAGCTGCCATCGAACCGACGCCGTGCCGACTCTGCCGAACGGGCTTTCTCTCGGCCTCTTCGACGTGCTGCTGATTCGAAACGACGAGAGCGATGCGCACGGGGCTCCACGATCCGACGAGGTCCGCCGGATCGTCCAGGCAGGCGGCACCGTCGTGCACTCGTTCAACCTCCCGCTGGTACGCGCCATCCTTCCGGCAGCGGCCCTGCCCACGCTCCGCAACGTCGTGATTCACGGCGTGACCGAGCCGCATCAGCTGGACACCCGCGTCATCGTGGGGTTCCACACGACAATCGTCCCCGATGCTGTCACTGGGCGCGGCGGGACCATCCTGCAGGCGTACGCGTCATTCCCTGCGGTTCACGCCATTGTACCGGACGCGGCGATTGCCAGTTTGCGAAAGGACAACCGGGTACAGTATGTCGAGAGTGCGCTTGGCATTGGCTGTTTGGAAGCGACCGCACACCAGACGCCCTGAAGGCCCAGCTACGGAATCGGATCACGCCTGCCCGGCATCGAAGCCGTATAGGGGTGGTCTCGATGGTGAGGATCACGCACGCAACCACGGATTAGATTGCTGCCCTGGGTTCGAGAGCCCGATCGCAAATCCGCGCGATGGGAAATCCTGCCGAGGGGGAGAACGCCGCTGATCGAGGACGAATGGCTTTGGGGCTGGGACCCGACACCCGGCATCGTCTCGGTCTGGGCGCAATCGGATGGCCGGGCAACGGTCTGGCGGCGGATCCCCGAGACCGGAGCACTGGTTCGCGAAGAGGCCAGGTTCCGACCCTGGCTCCTGCTCGATCGGCTCGACGACCTGCAGCATCTGGGCTCGGACCTGGGGCGGGAGGGCTCGTCGAGTCCGATAACCTGGCGCGAGCTGGACGGTCCTGGCGCGCTTCGCTACCTGGTCTCGGCGCCGACGGGCAACGCTCTCACCGCCGCACTCCTCAGCGGAGCCAGCGCCAGGCTCGGCCGTCCAGTCGGCCACCTGCGCAGTCTCGACCGAAACTCCTATCTCGCGCTGAGTCCGGAAGAGCAGTACCTGACGGCGACCGGGCGCACCTACTTTCGCGACCTCTCGTTCGACGCCCTGCATCGTCTCCAGCTCGACCTTGAGACGACCGGGCTCGACCCCAACCGGCATCGGATCTTCATGATTGCGGTGCGAGATCCGGCTGGCGTCACCCACATCCTCGAAGCCGAGGGTGATGACGACGCCGCCGAAGCCGATCTGCTCAGCCGTCTGGTAGGCACAGTCCAGGCGGCCGACCCCGATGTCATCGAGAACCACAACCTGTACGGCTTCGACCTCCCCTTTCTCGACCGCCGGGCACGGCGCCTGGGGGTGACCCTGGCCTTGGGGCGGATCGGTCGCGGCGGACTTCGACCTCGCGCCGCGCGACGAGGTGACCGCGGGGGCGACGGCCGCACGGTGCGCCTGATGGTACCCGGGCGGGAGTTGATCGACACCCTCGATGCTGTGCGCCGCCACGATTTTGCCACCCGCGACTTCCCGGGCCATGGCCTCAAGGCGGTAGCGCGGCATCTGGGCCTTGCCGAGCCGGATCGGGAGATGATTCCTGGTGCGGAGATCTATCGGGTCTTTCGAACCGATCCCGATCGGGTCCGCCGCTACGCGGGCTCTGATGTTGCCGAGGTTGCCGGCCTGGCCCGGATGCTTGGCGGAGCAGCGTTTGCGCTGGCCCGAATGGCACCGAGGCGTTACGAGAGATTGGCAGACGCCGGCGCAGCAACCGGCGTCATCGATCCGCTCCTGGTTCGGGCCTACCTGCGGTCGGGAACAGCGCTGCCGGCCCACCAGCCCGGCGACGGCACCCCGCACAGCGGAGCGGCGCTCCATCTCTTTGCCACCGGCGTCGCGCACCGGGTCGTCAAGGCCGACGTCGCCAGCCTCTATCCGTCGCTAATGCGCGCCTATCGGATTGGGCCGAGCCGCGATCACCTCGGCGTGCTGGTCGCGCTGGTCGATCGCCTGGTTCCGCACCGTCTCGCGGCCAAAGCAGCTGCGCGGGCAGCGGAACCCGGCTCTGCGGAGCGACACACCCATGAGGCCGTGTCCGCCGCCATGAAGCTGGTGGTCAACACTGCCTATGGCTACCTCGCCGCGGGCGGAGAGCTGACTCGATTTGCCGATGTCCACGCTGCCAACGAAGTCACCCGCCGGGGGCGGGACACCTTGGCGCTGATGTGTCGAGAGCTGGCGGATCGTGGCGTGACGCTGCTCGAAGCGGACACGGACGGAGTCTACTTTGCCGTTCCCGAGAGCTGGACCGAGGCCGACGAGCGCCGCGTCGTGGCCGAGGTCGCCGAGTTGCTGCCGGCGCTGGTGCAGTTGGAGTTCGACGGTCGCTACGCCGCCATGCTCTCGCATGAGCCGAAGAACTATGCCTTGCTCGAGCACACCGGCCGGCTGACCCTGCGCGGTGTCGCCTTCCGATCGAGTCGCAACGAACCGTTTGCCGACACCTTCCTTCGGCAGGCGGTCGGCCGGCTGCTCGCGGGGGACATTCCAGGGGTTCGCCGGGCCTACCTCGATGCCGTGAGCGCCCTGCGTCGGCGCGAACTGCCTGTCAGCCAGGTTGCCTCGCTGGTTCGGCTCACCAAATCGCCGGCCGAGTATGGGACCACCCGCGAAGGGCGGAAGGAAGTCGCCTACGAGGCGATGCTGACCAACGGTCGCTCCGCCTGGCGGCGAGGCGAAAGGGTTCGGATCTATCGGGTTCGCCAGGGCGGGGGTCGGATTGCCCCCGATCAGGGCGGCGGCACGGACCCGCCCGAACAACGGGACTACGACGTCGACCACTACCTCCGGCTGTTGCGTGAGCAGTACGCGGCCCGACTGGCCCGGGCGCTGTCGCCGGAGGATTTCGCGGCCGTCTTTGCCGATCCAGAGCAGCCATCGCTCTTTGCGCCGAGCCTGGAGACGATCCGCCCGATCCTGACCACGCTGCCGTCGCCTCGTTTCGGCTGACCCCGCCCGCCCGGCCTGCCGTGGCCCGGGCCGGGCCTTACGATGTATTCTACGGGGCTAACCTGCGGGCGACCCCAGGGGTCAGTCCGCCCGAAATGCAGGAGACCGCATGGCCTCATTTTCATCACCTCATATACCTGCTCTGGCGCTGATCGGGCTGTTGACCGCGGGCTGCAGCAGCGGTCAGCCGATCCGGGCCGTTCCGACGCCGGCACACGGGGCGCACGCCGGCGATGACCGCCATATTGCCCAGGCCCGTGCCGACAGCATTCAACGCCCGTACACGGAGGCTGACATTCACTTTATGTCGGCCATGATCGGGCATCACGCGCAGGCCCTGTACATCGCTCATTGGGCCCCCACCCATCAGGCCAGTCCCGGGATTCAACGCCTGGCCGAGCGGATCATCAACGCCCAGCGGGATGAGATTGCCTTGATGCAGCGCTGGCTGGCCGACCGCCATCAGCCGGTACCGCGGGTCGACAGGAAGGGTATCCCGGAGCATAGCGACCACGCTGCCCACCATGGCGAGATGCCGGGCATGCTCAGCGAGGAGCAGCTCGACCGCCTGAACCGCGCCCGCGGCACCGAGTTCGACCGTCTCTTTCTCAAACTCATGATCCAGCATCATCGCGGGGCCGTCTCGATGGTCGAGGACCTGTTCGCCACTGACGGAGCCGGGCAGGACGAAACCGTGTTCCGCCTCGCGGCCGACATCAATGTCGACCAGGTGACCGAAATCGCCCGAATGGAAAAGATGCTCGTCGCTCTGGTTATCGAAGGAAAGACGCCATGATCCTGTGGCGTCCGTTACCTGCTCTCCCCACCGAGGAACCTGTCATGCTAGCTGTGCATCGTGTTCATCGCCCCGGCCTGGCGCTGTCGCTGGCCGTTGGGCTCTTCTCGCTCGGGTGTTCCTCCTACAGCTCCTCCAGCTATGGGGGCAGCACACCAGCACCGGCCACCCTTTCGACGGCCAAGCCGACTCCCGATCCCCGAGTCGGGTTGCGCGCGGGGCTGACCGACGCGGGCGAGGCAATCTGGAATCTCCGGCTGCTCTCCAACACCATGTCGCCGGAGCGGTTCGCAGGAAGCACCAACTCAGATCTCGCCTTCACCGGCAAGTATGCCATCCAGGGCAATTATAACGGCTGGCAGATCTGGGATCTTTCCACTCCCAAGAAGCCTGGCCTGGTGTCGGCCATCTACTGCCCGGCCTCGCAGAGCGACGTTTCGATCTACAAGAACTTGCTCTTTGTGTCGGGTGAAGGCTACACCGGGCGTCTCGACTGCAGCGACGAGGGTGTCCGGGAAGCCGTCAGTCATGATCGGCTGCGCGGCATTCGGGTCTTCGACATCAGCGACATCAAGAATCCGAAGAACGTTGCAAACGTGCAAACCTGCCGCGGCTCGCACACCCACACGGTGCTGGCTCACCCCAGCGATCCGAACAACGTCTATGTCTACGTCTCCGGCTCGGCACCGGTTCGCCCGGCTGCAGAGCTGCCTGGTTGCAGCGATGCGATGCCGGACACGGACGCCAACACGGCACTCTTCCGGATCGAGGTCATCAAGGTACCTCTCGCCGATCCGTCCAAGGCAGCCATCGTGAGCTCCCCCCGGATTTTCGAGGGACTCGATGCACCGCCGCGCCACGCCGCGATTCCGGGCGAACTCGCGGCCGCGCGAGCGCGGGGGCAGTTCATCGCCAACGTGATGGGTCAGGACATGCCGCTGCCGGTCCAGATGACGAGCCCGATGCTCGACAGCATCGTCCGGGCGCGGAACGGCTCAGGCACCCCGACCGCTGCGGACAGCGCCGCCCTGAATGCGGCATTGCCGGGCATCATTGCCCGCTTGCTGGGCAACGCGCCACCCCGGCGCGAAACGGGCCCGACCCAGTGCCACGACATTACCGTGTATCCCGAAATCGGCCTGGCCGGAGGCGCTTGCGAAGGATACGGGATGCTGCTCGACATCAGCGACCCGGTCAATCCGCGCCGCATCAGTTTCGTGGCCGACTCGAACTTTGCCTACTGGCACTCGGCGACGTTCAGCAACGATGGCCGCAAGATCATGTTCACCGATGAATGGGGCGGCGGCGGCGCGCCGAAATGCCGGGCCATCGACAAGCCCGAGTGGGGCGCCAACGCCATCTTCACGATCGAGAACGGGCAGATGAAGTTCCAGAGTTACTTCAAGTTGCCCGCTGAGCAGACCGAAGAGGAGAATTGCGTCGCCCACAACGGCTCGCTGATCCCGATTCCCGGCCGAGATGTGATGGTGCAGGGCTGGTATCAGGGCGGCATTCTGGTCTTTGACTGGACCGACCCGAAGAATCCGATCGAGATCGCCTATCACGATCGCGGACCGGTCGACCCCACTCGGATGGTCATGGGCGGGTCCTGGTCGGTCTACTGGTACAATGGTCTGATCGTCAACTCGGAAATCGCCCGCGGGCTCGACATCTTCGAACTGGTGCCGAGCGGGTTCCTGTCGCAGAACGAGATCGACGCCGCCAATACGGTCAAGCTCGACTACTTGAATCCGCAGAGTCAGCCCAAGTTCGTCTGGCCGCCGAGCTTTGCGCTCGCGCGGGCGTATGTCGACCAGCTGGAGCGGTCGCGCGGCCTGTCGGCTGACCGGATCGCGGCTGTCCGCCAGACGCTGAGCACTGCCGAACGGGGCTCGAGCTCGGCCCGGCGCGACGGCCTCAACGCCCTTGCCTCGCAGCTCGACGGCGAGGCAGGCGGCTCACGCGATGCCGCCAAGGTCCGCCTCCTCTCACAGGCGGTGAAGGACCTCGCCGCAGCGCGGTCCTGATGCGCCGCGGCTTCCGGCGATCGTTCGCGGCTACCGCGACGGTCGCCGGGGCCATCCTGATCCTCGGGATGGCCCCCCTCAGCGCCCAAGCCCAGGCCAGCAACCACCCCGACGTTCTCGCCGCACAACGCCTGTTCTCTGCCTGGATGGAGGGTCAGGTCGTTTCCCGAGGCCTGCCAGGCATTGTGGTCGGTGTCATTGCCGACCAGGAGCTGGTCTGGACTGCCGGATTTGGGCATGCCGACATCGCCGCGAAGCGGCCGATGACGCGCAGCACCAAGTTCAGGATGGCCTCACACAGCAAGCTGTTCGCCGCGACGGCCATCATGCAGCTGCGCGAGCAGGGGAAGCTGCAGCTCGACGATCCGGTGGTGAAGTACCTGCCCTGGTTCAAGGTCAAACCGGCCGAGCCGGATGACCCCCCAATCACGATCGAAGAGTTGCTGACCCACAGCTCCGGTCTGCCGCGCGAAGCCGGTGATCACTGGACCACGTTCGAGTTTCCCACGATCGATCAGGTTCGTGCCCTGATCGGCGACCGGCAGGCTGCGTTTCCGCCGGAGACCCGCTGGAAGTATTCCAACCTGGCGTATGCGGTGGCGGGATACGTCGTCGAGGCCATTACCGGCGAGAGCTGGTCCGACTACATCCAGCGTAACGTGTTCGACCCGTTAGGCATGACCGCGTCCAGCGTCGACCAGAACGTGGCCGGCCTGGCCACCGGCTACGGCCCGCGCCTGCCCGACGGCTCCCGCGTGACGACGCCGTTCGTCGATTCGCGAGGCATGCCCGCAGCAACCGGTATCACCTCGACCGTCGACGACATGGCACGCTTCGTCTCGGCGCAGTTCCGTCGCGGGTCGCGCGGGGGCGATCGAATTCTCAGCACGGCGTCGCTCCGGGAAATGCACCGGGTCCGCATGCTCGAAACCAACTGGACCTCGGGCACCGGCGTCGGATTTGCTGTCAACCGGATCGGTGACAAGGTCTACGTCGGGCACGGCGGCGGCTACCCGGGGTACACCACGCAGACGCTGATCCAACTGGACTCCAAGGTCGGTGTCGTGGTGCTTACCAACACCAATGACTCCAATCCCAGCGACATCGCGCGTCAGCTGATGCGCACCGTCGGCGAGGCGGTTGCCAAGGCCACGGCGCCTCCGCCCCGTAAGTTTGCCTGGGACCCCTCATGGTCACGGTTCGTGGGTCTGTATCAGAATCGCGGCAGCGTGTCCCAGGTCGTCCAGCTCAACGATCGCCTCGTCATCATCAATCCGTACGGGCCGAACGTCGACAATCCTACCGAGCTCGAACCCATCGGCAACGATCAGTTCCGCTTCGTGGCCCCGACCGGCGGCGGGCCTGTTGGCGAGGTGGTGCGTTTCGTCGAGGAGGGTGGCCGCGTCGTCCGGATGATCACCGGAGATTCGTTCGTTACCCGCGTACACTGACGCCCCTGAGAACCTTCTGATGTGACGAAGCCGGGCATCGCTGCCCGGCTTCGGACGCGGCCACGACAGATCCTGCAGCAAGCGGGGCAGCAGCAACAGCGGGCCCCGGGGGATGCGCACTCGGCTCGGCCAGACTAGTATGGTAGAGTCACAGCACCGCAGCCCGCGACGGCGTTCCATGAACGCGGTTTCGAACCGGAGGCCGGATGCGAGACTCCAGTCACAATCGCGGTCAGACCCCCCTGCTCGTCGTCGTTGCGCTCGTCGGCGTCGGCCTTGGCGTGGGAATGTTCACCTTCTCCTATGGAAAAGGGGCATCCTACCTGACCAACGATCCTGCGGCATGCGCCAATTGCCATATCATGGAACCTCAGTACTCTGCCTGGCTGACCGGCAGCCATCGCAAGGCGGCGACTTGCAACGATTGCCACACGCCTGACGGGACCATCGCGAAGTACGTCACCAAAGCAAGCAACGGATTCTGGCACTCGACCGCTTTCACGTCGGGCATTTTTCACGAGCCGATCCAGATCAAGGCCACGAATCGCGCCATCGCCGAGCAGCGTTGTCGCGATTGCCACGCTCCGATGGTGCACGCCATCCTGGCGAACAACGACGGTTCCGTCAGCTGCCTTGCCTGTCATCCATCGGTCGGACACCGACGATAGTGTCACGCTCACTCCGGAGGAGAATCGATGACTGAGCGCCCTGGCCGCCCTCGCCGCCTGCTCCTGCTGGGACTCGCTGCCGCTCTGACAACCGTGGCCGTCCTTGCCTTGCTCGTCAACATCTTCGAGCGAAAGCAGGAAGCTCGCGCCCCGTTCTTTCAGGTCGTGGAGATAACCGACACGACTGAGGCACCCGAAGTCTGGGGACGCAACTTTCCCCATCAGTACGACACCTATCGGCGGACCGTCGACCAGGAGCGGACCCGCTTTGGTGGCAGCGAAGCGATGCCGCGCACGCCAACTGCTGCAGATCCCCGAAGTATCGTGGCCCAATCACGCCTCGAGGAGGACCCCCGACTGCGCACTATGTGGGCCGGCTATGCCTTTGCGCGCGACTTCCGCGAGGAGCGTGGGCACGCCTACATGCTGGAAGATCAGACCTTCACCGAGCGTCAAGCGGTCGGCCAGCCTGGCACGTGCATGCACTGTCATGCCTCGGTCTACGTGCCATATATGCGCCTCGGCGAGGGAGACCTGACCCGCGGCTTTGAGTTGATGAACCAGATGCCGTACGCTGAGGCGCGCACCAAGGTGACCCATCCGGTGGCCTGTATCGACTGCCATACTCCGGGAACCATGGAGCTGCGGATCACGCGCCCGGGATTCATCGAGGGCATGCGGGCGTACAAAGCCTCGCAGGGCGTCGCCAACTACGACGTGAACCGTGATGCGACCCGCCAGGAAAAGCGCGCCTTCGTCTGTGGTCAGTGCCATGTCGAGTACTACTTCAAAGGCTCAGAGAAGCGGCTCGTCTATCCTTGGTCCAAGGGACTCAAGGTCGACCAGATCTATGCCTACTACGACAGCGTTGCATTTCGCGACTGGGTTCACGCAGAGACCGGCGCCGAGGTCCTCAAGGCGCAGCACCCGGAGTTCGAGATGTGGAACCAGGGCGTGCACGCCCGATCCGGCGTAACCTGTGCCGACTGCCATATGCCCTACCAGCGGGTTGGCGCACTCAAGGTGACCGATCACCACATTCGAAGCCCGCTGCTCAATGTCAGCAATGCCTGTCAGACCTGCCATCCGGTCGCTGCGGATGAACTGAAAGCACGCGCCGAGTTGATTCAGGAGAACACCTACCGCCTGAGAGATCAGGCCATGGACGCACTGGTCGGCCTGATCGCGGACCTCTCCGCCGCCAGGAGCGCGGGGCGACCGGACGCCGAACTGGCGACCGCGCGAAGTCTCCAGCGCCGGGCCCAGTTCTATCTCGACTTCATCGAGGCGGAGAACTCGATGGGCTTCCACGCGCCTCAGGAAGCCGCACGCATTCTCGGCGAGGCCATCGACTACGCGCGCCAGGGTCAGATCGCCGTCCGCGATCGAGGTTTTCACCCGCGGCTTCCTCCCGTACCTGCGGCCCGCTGAGTCCTGCCCCGCCCCTGGCCCACGGCCGGAGGCGGGGCGATCTTTCGTCCTCCGCTCGAGCATCTGTCCCCTATCGCGCCAAGCGCACCGCTGCCATGTCCGCACGTTTCAACTACGCAGGTCTTGTCCTCGTCGGCATGCTCGCTGCCTGCGGAACCGGCTCACCAGAGCATCCCGACCTCGAACGCTGGGAAGCACGAGCCAGCAACGTCACCATCATTCGTGACGACTGGGGCATTCCGCACATCTCAGCCAAGACCGATGCCGATGTTGTGTTCGGCCTGATGTATGCCCAGGCGGAAGACGATTTCAATCGGATCGAGACGAACTACCTGAACGCCATGGGCAGGCTGGCAGAGGCGGAGGGCGAAGGGGAGATCTACCGCGACCTGCGGATGAAGCTGTTCATCGACCCGGACAGCCTGCGCGCCAAGTATGCCGCGAGCCCCGAGTGGCTCCGGTCCCTGATGGACGCCTTTGCCGACGGCCTCAACTACTACCTCCACACGCATCCGGAGGTGAAGCCGCGGGTCATTGCGCGATTCGAGCCGTGGATGGCGCTGAGCTTCAGCGAAGGAAGCATCGGAGGCGACATCGAGCGCGTTTCACTCCGGGAGCTCGAGGCCTTTTACGGTGGTCAGCCGGCACAGGTCGCAGCTGCACATCGAACGATTGCCCCGCCGGACAACGAGCCACGCGGCTCCAACGGCATCGCGATCGCCCCCAAGAACTCGGCCTCGGGTCGATCGATGCTTCTAATCAATCCCCATACGTCGTTCTTTTTCCGGGCTGAAGTCCATGTCACCAGCGAGGAGGGACTCAACGCTTATGGAGCGGTCACGTGGGGTCAGTTTTTCGTCTACCAGGGCTTCAACGACCGGGCCGGGTGGATGCATACGTCGAGCGGCGTCGACAACATCGACGAGTATCTCCTGACCACCACCTCGACGGCGGATGGGCACACCTACCGGTTCGGCAACGAAGAGCGGCCCGTGACGAGTCGAACCATCAAGGTCCCGTACAAGACAAGCACCGGGATGGCCGAGCGCAGCTTCACGGTCCACCGAACCCACCACGGCCCGGTGGTCCGCGCCCAGGACGGGAAATGGGTTGCCGTGCGTCTGATGGAAGAGCCGGTCAAGGCACTCAGTCAGTCGTACGGTCGAACCAAGGCGAGGAATCTGCAGCAGTTCCGTCAGACGATGGAACTGCACACCAACTCGTCCAACAACACCGTCTATGCAGACGCCGACGGCAACATCGCGTACTTTCACGCCAACTTCGTCCCCCGACGCGACACCAGATTCGACTGGTCGCGTCCGGTAGACGGCAGCAACCCGGCCACGGAATGGCAGGGCATCCACAGCATCGACGAATCGCCCAACGTATTCAATCCGTCGATCGGTTGGGTCTACAACACCAACAACTGGCCCTACTCCGCCGCCGGCCCGGACAGCCCCAGGCGCGACCGGTTCCCGGCCTACATGGAGACCTACCCCGAGAATCCTCGCGGAATCAACGCGATCCGTCAGCTGACGGGACGGCGCAACGTCACGCTCGATACGCTCATTGCCATCGCGTACAACCGGTCGATGCCGGCCTTCGACGATCTCATTCCGGCGCTGCTCAGCGCCGCCGACGGAACCCCGGCCTCGGACCCGCTCAAGACGCGTTTGGCAGAACAGCTCGACTCGCTGCGCCGTTGGGACCGCCAGTGGGGCGTGGCGTCGGTTCCGACGTCACTCGCCGTCTTCTGGGGTGAAGAGCTGTGGCAGCGGGTTATCAACGCGACTGATCGGGGCAACCTGTCGGTCTACGAGTACATGGCCGGTCGTACCAGCCCAGCAGCACGCCTGGAGGCACTGGCCGCCGCTTCCGACAAGCTCGCCGCCGACTTCGGAACCTGGAAAACACCTTGGGGCGAGATCAACCGCTTCCAGCGGATCACCGGCGACATCGTCCACCCCTTCGACGACGCCAGTCCGAGCATCCCGGTTGGGTTCACCTCGGGCCGCTGGGGCTCATTGGCCGTCTTTGGTGCACGGGCCTATCCTGGCACCAAGAAATGGTATGGTACCAGCGGCAATAGCTTCGTAGCCGCGGTGGAGTTCGGCGACAGCGTCCGGGCCCGCGCCATCACAGCCGGGGGTCAGAGCGGTCACCCGAGTTCACCGCACTTTGGCGATCAGGCCGAGCGGTACAGTACCGGGACGTTGAGGGAGGTCTACTTCTACCCTGACCAGCTCGTCGGGCGCACCAAGCGAACTTACCGCCCGGGTAAATAGCATCACGAAGTCAGCTGCGCTCGGGACCAATGGGTCCCGGACGCAGCTGCCGTCAGGGGGCAGCCCTCGGCCGAACCAGGAACACCGGGCGCTCAGCCCCCCGGATGACCTTGTCGGCCACCCGCCCCAGTAGTGGCGCCACCATCCCGCTGCCGGCATGCGTCGTCATGGCGACGAAATCGTACCCGCCTACTTCGATCTGCTGCAGAATCGTGGGCGCTGCACCGAGGCCGACCACCACCCGGGTCGCGACCTGAATGCCGTGAGCACGAAGCTCGTGGGCTAGGCCATCGAGGTATCGCTGTGCCTTACGATACTCCCCGCCCAGCTGCGAATCACGAGGGGGCACCGACTCCCCGGACGCCATTCCCAGGGCACCAGGCTCAGGCTCGAGTACGTGCATCAGAGTCAGGTGAGACTGGTGCAGGGCCGCAAATTCGGCCACCGGTCCGAGCACAGCCTCGGCTGCCTCTGTGCGGTCCATCAGCACGAGCCCGCGCCGGAACGAGCAATCTGCCGCGACATTGGCAGATCCGGGCAGCAGAAGCACCGGTTGTGTCGCGTGCCTGACGACATAGTCCGCCACACTGCCCAGCCAGAGCCGACTCAGGACCCCCCGGCCATGCGTCGACATGACCAGCAGATCAGGGCGTGCCAGGTCCATCTCGGCGATCAGGGCAGGTCCGGGCGATCCCTCGATCAGGCGAAATCCGACCGGAATGCCACCCGTATGCGCGTTGGCGAGCGCAATTTCTGCCAGGTAGGTCTTCTCCAAAACCCGGATGCCCTGGCCATCCCGGTCGTCGGACTCGCCAACACCAGCCGCCGTTGGGACGCCAGCCATCTCGTGCGCCATAACGATCGTCAGGGAAGCCCGCGCGGTTCGCGCCAGCTGCCGTGCCACTGGAACCGCCGTCTCACTGAAACGAGACCCGTCGACCGACACCATCACCGATTGGATTGACATGAGCTCCTCCGCCTCGTTCAGCCCGATACAGCAATACTGGGGTCGGACCCGTGAGCCGATCCTGAGCCTGGTATGATGGAACGTTCATGAAGGGCGGCCCAGAGCCGTGGCCGGCCTGTTACTGTTCAGGAACACAGCCGACACGTTCGAGGACCGCATGCCGATCCGAGCCATCAACCCTGCGACTGGCGAAACCGTCGCTGATTACAGCACGATGTCCCCAGCCGATACGTTTGCCGCCGTTACCGAGGCCCACGAGGCATGGCCACGGTGGCGGACGACGACTTTTGGGGACCGGGCCCGCCTGTTCCGATCGATGGCAGAGCACCTGCGTCAGCGGAAGGACGAACTCGCCCGGCTCATGGCCGTCGAGATGGGCAAGCCGCTGGCCCAGGGCCGGGCCGAAGTCGACAAGTGCGCCTGGGTGTCTGAGTACTACGCCGACCATGCCGAAACTCACCTGGCCCACGACGTCATCCCAACCGACGCGACCCGATCGTACGTAGCGTTCGAGCCGCTCGGCGTGGTCCTCGCCGTGATGCCGTGGAACTTCCCGCTCTGGCAGGTGTATCGGTTTGCGGCACCGGCCCTGATGGCAGGCAATGTGGGCGTACTCAAGCATGCGTCGAATGTGCCTGGGTGCGCGCTCGTCATCGAAGAGCTCTTTCAGCAGGCCGGGTTTCCACACGGCGTCTTTCGCACGCTGCTCGTCGGCAGCGATCAGGTTCGGGCGATCATCGAGCATCCGCTGGTTCGGGCTGTGACGCTGACCGGCAGTACGCCAGCCGGCAAGGCGGTTGCCGCGCAAGCCGGCGCAGTGCTCAAGAAGACGGTGCTCGAACTCGGCGGCTCGGATCCCTACCTGATCCTGGAGGACGCCGATGTCGACCAGGCAGCGGCGGTCTGCGTCGCCGCCCGGCTCGTCAACAGCGGCCAAAGCTGCGTGGCGGCCAAGCGATTCATCGCCGTCGATGCGGTGCGCGACGCCTTCACCGAGCGCTTCATTGCCTTGATGCGCACCAAGAAAACCGGTGACCCGCTCGACCCCGACACCGATGTCGGGCCGCAGGCTCGCCACGACCTCCGAGACGAGTTGCACGGACAGGTCGTCGCCTCGGTCGCCAAGGGGGCCGCGCTCCGCCTGGGAGGCAGCATCCCCGAGGGCCCCGGCGCATTCTACCCGCCGACCGTGCTGACGAATGTGACTGCGGGAATGCCCGCGCACGATGAAGAGCTGTTTGGTCCGGTCGCCGCCATCATCGCCGCGCGCGACGAAGCGGATGCGATTCGTATCGCCAACGGCACCATCTTCGGACTGGGCGCCGCGGTGTTCTCTCGCGACCTGGAGCGCGGCGAGCGGGTCGCGCGCCAGCTCGAAGCGGGGTGTACCTTCGTCAACAGCCAGGTCGCCTCAGACCCGCGGCTGCCCTTTGGCGGCATCAAGGAATCAGGCTATGGACGCGAGCTCGGCGTCTACGGGATCCGTGAGTTCGTCAACACCAAGACGGTCGTCATCCGCCCCTAGAACGGATGACGCCGTCGGGAGCGGTCAGCCACAGCTGTCAGAACGCTCTGCAGGCCCGGCCAGGCCGAGCTTGGCGAGGATCAACTCGGCGGGGCACCACCGGGTAAAGGCCGACTGAATCAGATTGACGCCGACAAACGCGGTCAAGAGGTACCAGTAGGGGTGAACCCAGGTACCGAGGGCCAGCGAAATCAGCACGAACGTACCGGCAATCAGGCGAATACGATGATGGAGCGACATCAGGCAATCTCCGCATAGAGAAGAGGGATCAGCACCAAGGTCAGCAGCGTCGCCACGACGGCGCCAGCCATCAGCGCGAGGCCCAGTCCCTGAAAAATCGGATCGGTCACCATCACCGCGCCGCCAATGACAACAGCCGCCGCGGTGAGCACGATCGGTCTGGCACGGATAACACCGGCCTCGACCACCGCTTCGCGAACCGACAGACCGCGCGCCCGCTCGAGTTCCGCAAAGTCGACCAGCAGGATGGAGTTGCGAACGATGATCCCGGCCAGGGCGATCATCCCGATCATCGATGTCGCCGTGAAGAACGCGCCGGCGATCGCATGACCGGGGAGAATGCCGATCAGCGTGAGGGGAATCGGCGCCATGATGACGAGCGGGGTCCGGAACGACTGGAACCAGGCCACCACCAGGAAGTAGATCA
This sequence comes from Gemmatimonadales bacterium, assembly GCA_019637315.1. NCBI lineage: Bacteria > Pseudomonadati > Gemmatimonadota > Gemmatimonadia > Gemmatimonadales > Gemmatimonadales bacterium. Next base: position 143,569 of record JAHBVU010000005.1, on the reverse strand, counting down.
GCAGCAGCACAGCCGCGAAGGCAATACCCAGGTCGCGGAAGACCTCGTAGGTTATCCGCCACTCGCCGTCCCAGTTGACCGTAGCGGTTTCCGTCGACGATGCCGGCCCGCTCCAGGTCGTCACAACCCCGGCCTGCTGGAGAACCGGATCGACCGCCAGCATCGCATACACCGGCGCCTCGATGGCACCCGCTACGTCCGCAGTAACGTATACGACCGGCTTCATATCCTTCCGGAATCTTGGTTCCTGCCGAGGCACCGTATCCACCGAGGCAACCGCAGCAACCGGCACGATTCCACCAGCCCGACTCTGCAAGGGAATTCCCAGGATTCCGTAAATTCCCGACCGCTCCGCTTGCGCCAGCCGCACCATGATCGGCACCGGCTCCGCTGCCCGGGCATCATGCAGCAATCCCGCTTGGATTCCACCCAGGCTGCGGACGGCCTGCGCAACGTCGGCACCAGCCAGCGCGGCGAACTCGGCAACATCGGGGCGTACTGCCACTCGAACCTCGTGTGCCCGGTCAGCCAGGGTCCAGTCCGTATCCACCACGCCGTCGGTTGCTTCGAGAGCCCGGCGCACCTCACTCGCCACCTGGCGCCGAGTGACATCATCGGGACCAAACACCTCGGCCGTAATCGTCGCGAGGACGGGCGGGCCCGGAGGTATCTCGGCAACCTTGGCCCGCGCACCGTATCGCGAGGCCACCTCGGTCACGGCGGGGCGCAGCCGAACCGCAATGTCGTGGCTCTGGGCATCCCGATCATGCTTCGGGGCCAGGTTGACCTGGAGGTCGGCGACTTCCGGACCCTGACGAAGGAAGTAGTGGCGCACCAGCCCGTTGAAGTTGAACGGCGCAGCAGTGCCGGCATAGACCTGGATGTCGCGAACATCCGGGTCCGACAGCAGCCTTTCGGCAATCTCGTGCGCAGCGCGAGCGCTGGTTTCCAGCGTAGTACCCTCCGGAAAGTCGAGAATGACCTGGAACTCGCTCTTGTTGTCGAAGGGCAGCATTTTGACGGTAACGGCCTTGATGCCGATAAGGCCGACTGACACCAGCAGCAGCACAACCACCCCGCCGTAGACCGCCCAGCGCTGCCCGCGATTGACCAGCAGGCGCTCGATCATCCGACGGTAGCCCCGCCCGACTCGACCCTCGGCAGACACCGCGACATCTTCAGCAGGTTCATGATGACGCACCAGCCGCAGCGCCAGGTACGGTGTCACGATGAACGCAACCGCCAGCGAGAACAGCATGGCCATCGAGGCGCCGACTGGAATCGGCCGCATATACGGACCCATCAATCCGGTCACGAACGCCATGGGCAGGATGGCCGCGATCACCGTGAATGTGGCCAGAATGGTGGGGTTGCCGACCTCGTCGACGCCCTCGACCGCCGCATCCTCGGGTGACTTGCCCTTCATCCCCAGGTGCCGCGCAATGTTCTCGACGACGACGATGGCATCATCGACCAGAATCCCGATCGCAAATACCAGAGCAAAGAGGGTGATCCGATTGAGCGTATATCCGAGCACGCGATAGACGAGCAGTGTCAACGCCAGCGTAACCGGCACCGCCACGAGCACCACCAGCGCCTCACGCCAGCCGAGCGCAAACCAGACCAGCAGCGCCACGCCGACGGTGGCGATGATGATATGGCTCAGCAGTTCGACGGCCTTCTCGTTCGCCGTCTCGCCATAGTTTCTGGTAACACTGGTCTCGAGATCCGCCGGAACGACCACGCCCCGGAGCGACTCGACCTTGGCGAGAACTACATTGGCAAGCGACGCCGCATTGGTCCCGGGTCGCTTGGCAATGGAGATGGTCACCGCGGGACTGGTCGGTACATTGCGCTCGAGGTGGCTCACATACCAGGCCGGCTCAGCCGGGCCATCCACAACCCGGGCAACATCCCCGAGACGAACTCCGCGGCCAGCCCGCACCGCCACCAGAACCGCAGCAACATCCTCCGCATTGCCCAGTTGACGACCGGCCCGGACCGGGAGACTCGCATTGTCGACCAGCACGTCGCCGGCGGACACCAGGACGTTCGCGCCAGCCAGCGCGCTAACCAGCCGATCGAGCGACAGGCCATGCGCCGTCAACCGCGCGGCATCGGGCTCGACCAGGAGAACCCGGGGCGCGCCGCCGATGACTTCGACTTCGGCGACATTCGGAATCCGCTGAATCTCGTTTCGCAGTTCCGCCGCCACCCGACGAAGCTGAAACTCGTCGTACCCACCGCCATGGAGCGTCAGCGTCAGGACCGGCACCTCGTCGATGGTGTGCAGCTTGAGCAGCGCGGGCGTGCCGGAAAGCTTCGCAAAGACCTTGACGATGCTCTCCTCCGGATCGTCGCCCACGGCAAAGCGGACGGTGATCATCCCGCCGTCGCTGGCCGCCGTGCTGTAGAGATGATCGACACCGCCAATTTCCCAAAGCCGCCGCTCGACCGGCTCGATCAGCCGACGCTCGACCTCCTCAGGCGAGGACCCGGGCGCCGAGAGAAAGACGTCGACCATCGGCACGCTGATCTGCGGCTCTTCTTCGCGCGGTGTCGTCAGCACACCGGCCAACCCGGCAACGAGCGAGGCCAGGATCAGCAGCGGCGTGAGTTTGCTCTTGAGAAACGCTTGGGCAACCCGCCCGGATATCCCGATCGTCATGTCGCACCACCGCTGCTCGCCGCGCTCCGTATCCGCATGCCGTCACGCACCCCTGCAGCGTCACGAACGACGACATCTCCTGCGGCCAGCCCGCTTACGACGGCAACCGCATCGCCCTGCGCTCGACCCAACCGGACCCAGCGAAGACGCGCCGTGGAGTCGGCCCCGACGAGATAGACACCCGTCAGCTCGCCGCGCGAGAGCACCGCGGACGACGGCACCGCAATCTGCCGGCTGATGCGCTGCGCTCCCGGCACTTCGACGATGGCCGTCAGTCCCGGGGTCAGCGGCGACTTGGAGGTGAGACGAACCTCGACCGTCCGGCTGACCGGATCGGCTGACGGAACTACCGCAGCTACCACGACGGGCACAGCCTGCCGATCCGCACCAACCAGCGCTGTGAGCGTTCCACCGACGACGAGCCCGCGCGCCAGCGCATCGGGCACCCCCGCGACGATCTCCCGCGTTCCCATATCCTCGACGATCAGCAAGGGTCGACCAGGCGTCGCCAACGCACCCGGATCGACGTTGCGCGCGACAACGACGCCGTCGAACGGCGCCGTGATCGAGGCGTAGCCCAGTTCGGCGGTCGCGGCGTCCGCCTGACCCTGGGCGGCGGCAAAGGCGGCCCGACTGGACTCGAGCTGCGCCAGCGGAACCGCACTATCGGCATAGAGCCGTTCCATCCGGCGCAGATTCGTGGTCGCGAGTTCGAGCCCGGCCGCCGCCTGCGACCCCGCCGCCGTCACCGCACCCCGCTCCACCGTGGCCAGGACCTGACCGCTACGCACTCGATCACCGGCCCGCACCCGGACCGTTTCCACTCGCGCCATGGCCCGCGTCGCAAGCTCAGCACGACGGGTCGCCCGAACGGTTCCCGCCGCATGGTATGTCTCGGTCGCCCCGGAGTCGCCTATTACGATCGTCGCGACCTCCGAGACCGGTCCCTCGGCCGTTGCCGCTGCGGGCTTCTCGGAACCACAGCCGGCACCGGCCAGCAGGATTGCCACTACCATCAGGTACTTCATGGATTTCCTCCCCTCGCAACGGCCACCTGAGCCTGGGCCAGACGTGCCTGATACAGCGCCTCGAGACGACTCTGCCGCTGAGCTGATTCGGCCGCCCGAATGGCAAGCAACTCGGACAGCGTCCCTGCGCCGCCTGCATAGCGAGTGGCGGCGACGCGAGCAGCCTGGGCGGCCTGATCCAGGGCACGCTCCGTCGCCTCGAGTGCCGCTGTCGCAGCCTCCAGTCGCGCCACCGCCGCCCGCACCTCGGCCTGCGCCGATCGCTCGGCGGCGGCCAGCTCCTCGCGAGCACGGTCGCGCCCGGCACGGGCTCGATCGATCTCGGCCGTTTCCCGCAACCCGCGAAACGGCGACCAGCGTACTACCACACCGGCAGTCCAGCGCATCGGACCCGTCAGGGCCGCCAGCTTGTCGTCATTGAAGGCCAGCGATCCAAAGGCGCCGGCCGTCGGAAGCAACTCGGCCCGGTTCCTGGCAAGATTGGCCTGCTGCGCATCGACGACGGCTCGCAGCGCCTCCAAATCGGCCCGCGGCGCCATTGCGGGCTCCAGCGTGGTGATCGCAAGCGAGTCCGTCAGCTCGACGGTCTGACCAGGGTCGTCGCCCATCAGCAGCAGGAGACGATCGACCGCCTCGAGCCGGCCGGCCTGCGCCATCGCCCGGGCTGCCTCCAGCTCGCTCAGCCGCGCGGTCGCCAGCTGCTCGTCGACGATCGTGACCATCCCCTCGCGACGGAATGTTCTGACCTGCCGCACGGTTTCGTTCATTGCGGCAAGGGCCGTGTCGAGTGATGCGACCCGGGACGACGCAAGCACCGCCCCGTAGTACGCTCCGAGGGCGTCGAGCGCCGCCAGCTGCTCGGCCCGCGTTTCGGCACTGCGCGCCGCGGCTACGCCGGCCTTTGCAGCGCGACGACCCATCCACCCGCTCGGCGCCAGCAGCGGTTGTTCAACCGTGACACCAAGGCTGACGTTTGAGATAGCATTTGGGTTGTTGAGCGCATCGAGCCCGAGGTCCGCTCCGGAGAAGATGCCCTGGCGCAGCTTGGCACCGAAGGCAGCGACGGGGTCGTCGCTCCGCATCAGCAGCCACTCGGCCCCAACCGACGGGAGATAGGCGGCGTTGGAACCGCGAGCATCCGCCTCTCGGGCACGGCGCTCCGCCCGAGGACCCGAAAGCTGCGGATGGGCGGTGCGGGCCCGCGCCATGGCCTCCGCCACGCCCAGGCGGATCGGTTCCTGCCCCCGAATGGACCCGGGCGCGCCGAGCAGCGCGACGGTCAGGATGACGTATCGCATTTGCGGATGCACTCGAGAATGTGGTGGACCTTGGGTTCGACCACCCGATACCAGACATGCTGCCCATCCTTGCGGGCGCTCACGACTTGGTATCGACGCAGCCGACTCAGGTGCTGGGAACAGATCGCCTGTTCGAGGTCGCAGATCTCGCAGATTTCCGAAACCGACCGCTCGGAGCCCTCGAGTGCCTCGACGATTTTGAGCCGCTCCGGATGACCGAGCAGCTTGATGATGGATGCCGCCCGTCTCAGCATCTCAGGGTCGATCGCCCGGACGAGGGGTGTGGCGTTGAGCATGACGCCTCCTTTACATAGCATATAGTATATATGCTATGCATATCTGTCAATCCTTACAGGTCCCATACGCCCCGCCCCATTGGCACGCCTGGCGCCCCGGTCCGGCAGCCGCAAGCTTGTAGGCCATGGCCAAGCCAGCCCGCCCGATCCGCCATGGTAGTCGCCCCGGTTTACTCGGGGTCGCGCTCCTGCTAGCGACACTCGGCCTGGCCGGCGTCCTGGGCCTTGAAGCCGCCCGGGCGGCACGCTCACATCGGGGCATCGTCGAGGGAACCCTGCGTCACTATGCCTCGATCGCGGCGTGGCAGTACGCCAGACAGGGCCGGATCTGGCTGAGCTGGGGAATGAACGAGGCCGCCGCAGCAATCGGCACGGCCTTGCCCGCGCCCGGTCGCCCCCTGCCCGGCCCGGATCTGCTCCGACGCGTCCTGGCCGAGAAGGAGTGCGACTGCATGTCGGCAGGCTTCGCGCGAACGACCTTCCGCGCAACGTTAGGCAGCACACCCGAACTCCTGACCGACGGCGACTCGCTTCCGGCCACGGTCGGTCGACAACTGATCGAGCTCTTTGCCGAGGATTCGGTCGCACGCCGGGGCCCGCGCTCGTGGCGGATCCTGGCTCCGGGCGCTCCGGACCTTACGCACCCGGACGATGTCGTCCTTGCCTGGGCGATTGCCGACCGGGGTGTTCCTTTGATCTACGGCATGGTCGTCGAAGCCGCCCAGATACGGCGGCCGCTCGAGGGCGCCCTCGGCGACGCCGAGTTCTTTCCCCCTGCGATGACCGGGGGCATCCGGGCCGACTCGCTGATGCGCATTCATGTCGAAGGCGCGAACGGCGCCTCGCTGCTCGGAACCGGATCGCCAGCGGCCGTGTACAGCGGGGTCGACACCCTCGGCTCCCTCTATGGTGGTTTAACAGTCACCGCTTCGATCGAACCCGAGGTCGCCTCGGTGCTCGTCGGGGGCGGGGTGCCCTCGGCGCGACTGCCGCAGATCGGCATTCTCTTGGCTCTGACCTTGGCGATTGGCGCTGCCGCACTGATTCTGCTCAGGCGCGAGCAGCAGTTGGCCCAGCTCCGGGATGACTTCGTATCGGGCGTATCGCACGAACTGCGGACACCACTGACTCAGGTACGAATGCTGAGCGAGTTGCTGCAAGGGGATGGCTTCCGCACCGAGCCGGAGCGAGCTCGCGCCATCGGCATCATTCACCGGGAAGCCCTTCGCCTCACCAACCTGGTCGACAACATCCTCCAGTTTGCTCGCCTGCGGCGACAGCCTGCTTCGCCTGAGGCCACTGCGGTCCCCATCACCGCGCTCCTCGAAGAAACTCGGGATGTTCTGGAGCCGCTGGCACAGGCCGGAACGACCTCGATCGTCCTCGATCCTTGCGAGCCACTCACCATCCGGGGCGATCGAGACAGTCTGGCCCGGATCGTCCGCAATCTGCTCGAGAACGCGATCAAGTACGGTCGGACGGGTCAGACGGTTCGCATCGCAGCGGCCGCGGTCGACCCGGGTGTCCGAATTACCATCGACGATCAGGGTCCGGGAGTGCCGGCCGAGGAACGGCTGCGCATCTGGCAGCCGTACTATCGCCTCGAGCGCCACCGCAACGCGGCCATCGGAGGCAGCGGGCTCGGCCTGTCCGTCGTCAACCAACTGGTCGAAGCGCTCGGGGGCCGAGCCTGGGTTGAGGACGCGCCGGGCGGCGGGGCCCGATTCGTGGTCGAACTGCCTGGCACCGGTGAGAGTCCGACATGAGCACGCTCCTCGTCATCGAAGACAACGAAGATCTCGCATTCGGCCTGGAAACGGCCTTCGAGAACGAGGGATTTGCCGTCGAGATCGCCGGCGACGGGTCGGCCGGTCTCGACCGGGTCCGGCGCGGCGGCGTCGACCTCGTCGTCCTCGACCTGATGCTTCCGAAGCTCGACGGCTACCGGGTACTTCGCTCGCTGCGAACCGACGATCCGGAGGTACCGGTGCTGGTGCTCACGGCGAAAGGCGAAGAAGCCAACAAGGTTCAGGCGTTCGCCTTGGGCGCCGACGACTACGTGACCAAACCCTTCGGCACCCTGGAGTTGATTGCCCGGGTGCGCGCACTGCTCCGTCGATCCGGTCGCCGCGAGGGCGCTCCGCCGCCGTCAGTCGAACGCTTCGGAGAGATCGAGGTCAACCCGGCATCACGCACGGTGTATCGAGAGGGCGGCGAAGTCGCCCTCACACCGCGCGAGTTCGACCTCCTGCTCGCCCTGGCGCGACGCAACGGCGCGGTGGCTTCGCGCGCAGACCTGCTGAAAGAGGTCTGGGAGTATCGAGCCGACATTCAGTCTCGAACTGTCGACATCCATGTCGCCGAGTTGCGACGGAAGCTCGAGGCCGATCCCGCCAACCCCCGCCATATCCTGACTGTCTGGAAGGTCGGCTATCGACTGGAACGCTGACCCCCCACAGGATCCTTACATTCTCCGAACCCCGCACCGACCCTTTGGCCCGCCCTCCTCGTCAGCTTGCGCTGGTCCACCCTACCCGACCCCGCAAGGAGGCAACATGACCCGGCACGTCCTGCTTTCTCTGATGGCCGCTTCACCAATCGTACCACCACCGGCCGAACCGTCTCCCATGGACGCCCTCCGGGAGAGCTTTCTCGCTACGAGTGCCTGGATCGTCGAGGCCGCTCGGCGCGTACCGGCAGAACGGTTCGACTTTCGGCCGGCGGCGTCGGTCCGAACCCTTGGCCAGCTGATCGGGCATGTGGTCGACGGCAACGCCTACTACTGCGGCCGAGCCGCCGGCAAGAGCCCGGACTGGGTGGAGACTGTCGCCGAATCCGGCGCAGCCAAGGACGAGCTGATCCGACAACTCGAAGCCTCGACGGCCGAGTGCGGCAAGACCTACCATCAAAGCAACGCACCCAGAATTGCCGAGCTGGTCGCCAATCTGGGGCACGTCAATCTGCATTATGGGAATCTGGTGACTTACCTTCGTATACTTGGTCTGACCCCACCGTCCAGCTGAGTCACGGTAGACGCGGAGAAGTCTCGTGTCACGCTCGACCCCCGATCGGCTTGCTGAGTTCATCGAGGCCGCCATCTGGCACGGCTCGCTCGACCAGGCCAACGCTCTCTTGGCGGCCCAGCCCGAACTCGCATCGAGCAGTATTCACGCCGCCGCCGTCCTCGGCGATGACGCCGAGGTTCGGCGGCATCTGGCGGTCGATCCGAAGCGCGCGACCGCCCCGGCCCCACCCTATGGTGGCGATGCGCTCAACTATCTCGGCCTGTCCAGGTACCTTCGTCTCGACCGGAGCCGGACGAGCAGGTTCCTCCGCGCAGCAACCGCACTCCTCGACGCCGGAGCCGACCCCAACACCGGGTTCTGGACGACGGGAGCGCATCCGGAACGGGAAACGGCACTCTATGGTGCGGCGGGCGTTGCGCACCATCCGGAGCTGACCGCACTGCTCCTCGAGCGTGGCGCCGACCCGAACGACGTGGAGGTGGTCTACCACTCCCCGGAAACGCACGACAATCGCGCCATGCAGCTCGTGGTCGAGACCGGCAGGGTGACCGCAGACAATCTGGCGCTGATGCTGATTCGAAAGCTGGACTGGCATGACTACTACGGCGCAAAGTACCTGCTCGACCACGGCGCCGATCCGAATCAGGACCGGCGCTGGGGCCTCCTGGCACTGCACCACTCGATTGCCCGGGACAATGACATCGCCTTCGTCGAGCTCCTGCTCGACCGGGGAGCGGACCCTGCCCGCCTTGCCCAGGGCCACACCGTCAGCTGGCTTGCTGCACGCCGCGGCCGCGGCGACGTGCTTGCTGCGCTCGAACGCCATGGGCATGCGGAGGCACCGACGGGTGTCGACGCGCTGATCGCAGCCTGCGCTCGCGGACAGGAGAACGTACCGGCACTGGCTCGCCAGAGACCCGAGGCGCTGTCCGCGTTGATCGACATTGGAGGACAGCTTCTGGCCGAGTTCGCGGGCAATGGCAACTCTCGCGGGGTGGAACTCCTCCTCGACCTGGGCGTCGGCATCACCGCCGAGTATGCCGGCGACGGCTACTTCGGCATCCCGGCGGGCAGTACGGCGCTGCATGTCTCGGCGTGGCGAGCTCGTCATCGGACGGTCGAGACGCTGATAGCGCGGGGCGCGCCACTCGACACCCGGGATGGCAACGGCCGAACCGCGCTCCAGCTGGCGATCAGCGCCTGCACTGAGTCATACTGGTCCGACCGGCGACAACCCGACTCCATCCGGATCTTGCTCGAAGCCGGCGCATCGACCGAGGGCGTTCAGGTGCCCACAGGATATGACGAGGCCGATAGACTCTTGGCGAGGCATCGATGATCGTATCACCTGTTTCACGACAGCTCCGCGTCATCGACCGGCAACGCAGCCTGGCGTTCTATCGCGACGTGCTCGGGTTCGCCGCCGCCACCTCGGACGATGGATCTGTTCAGCTAACCTCTGGCCCTGCACAACTCGACCTCGTCCTGCGCGGCACCGATGAGTCGGGTGCGCGCGACGTCGTCTTCATCGAGGTCGCCAACATCGCCGCGATGCACGCGGACCTGGCGGATCGTGGCGCGGCTCCGGGGCCGTTAGCTCGCGTCAACTGGATCAAGATGCAGATGTTCGACCTCAGGGATCCGGACGGCCATGTCCTCTGGTTCGGCCAGTCCTTTGCCGAACCACCGATCGAGGCGCACACGCCGCCGGGGACAGGCCAGTGTCGCGCTATCATGCCCAGCTTTCCTGTGGACGATGTCGCCACCAGTGTGGCTCACTACCGCAACGCCCTCGGTTTTACGGTGAACTACCAGCAGAGCGACCTCGCCGTTCTCGATCGCGACTCGATCCGCCTGCTCCTCACGACACGGGCAGGCCAAGGCCGCAGCGCCGCGAGCTGCTGCGTCTACGTGCGAGACGCGGATCAATTGTATCAGGAGTTGCGCAGCAATGGCGCCCGCGTCGGCAGTCCGCCAGCCAGCCGGCCGTGGGGGCTTCGCGACTTTGCCGTCCTCGATCTGGACGGGAACGAGATCGTCTTTGCACAGACGTTCGAGTAGCGGACGTCACCGCGTAGGGCGGCAAACGGCCGGCACTCCGCTTGGGGTGCCGGCCATTCTGTACTCTCAGGGCCGCTTGGTCTTGTCCGGGTAGGGCGGCCGCGACGGCTTGGTCGGAGGATTCTTGCGAAGTTCCTCCATAACCCAGGCAATCGCGCGATCGAGCTGCGGATCCTTCCCCGCAATCACGTCCTTCGGCGTCTGCTCGACATCGATGTCAGGCGGCACGCCAACGTTCTCGACGATGAAGCCTTCCTCCGGCGTCCAGATCGCCAGGTTGGGAGCAGTCATGGTACCGCCGTCCATCAGCACCGGAAAGCCTAGAATGCCGACCAAGCCGCCCCAGGTTCGCTGCCCGATCAGCGGCCCGAGGTTCATCTTGCGAAACATCCACGGGAAATAGTCGCCGCCCGAGCCGGCTGTTTCATCGATTAGCAGTGCCTTCGGCCCGGCGATCGACGCCGTGGGCGTCCGCAGATCCTCGCCATACCGCATCGCCCAATAACTCATCGTCTGCCGCGCCAGCACATCGACGTAGTAGTCTGCCAGCTGCCCGCCACCGTTGAACCGCTCGTCGACGATGATCGCGTCCTTGTGCGCCTGCGGGTAGAAGTACCGCTTGAACGATTCGTACCCGGCCGTGGTGGTGTTCGGCACATAGACGTAGGCCACCCGACCGCCCGTTGCCGAATCAACCCGTCGCAGGTTGCTCTCGATCCAATACCGGTTCCGAAGCTGTGCCTCCGAACCGATCGGAACGACAGTAACCGTTCTCGACCCTGTACCATCCGGGTTCGGACCGACCGTAAGCTCGACCGCTCGGCCGACCGTCTGCTCGAACGGGCTGTACACGCTCGTAGGCGGAGCAATCGAGACACCATTGACCGCCAGGAGATACTCTCCGGTGCGGACACCGACTCCGGGCTCGGTCAGCGGCGACCGCAGCGTCGGATTCCAGTTGACCCCGCCGTACACCCGAGCAAACCGATACCGTCCGGAGACGATCTCGTAATCCGCACCAAGCAGGCCGACCCCAACCTGACCTGGTGGCGAAAGGCGCTGCCCAGGACCCTGGCCACTGTGTCCGACCCGCACCTCGCTCAACAACCAGCGAATCACCCGCTCGACATCCCCCCGGCTGCTCGCGGCCGCGAGCAGCGGCGCATACTTGCCCCGCTGGGCGTTCCAGTCGACCCCGTGAAAATTCGGGGCATAGAAATAGTCGCGGGTTATCCGCCACGCCTCCTGATACATCTGGGCCCACTCGAGCCGGGGGTCGATCCGCAGCTCGACCGACCCGGTATTGACCCGACCCTCCCCGGGGCGTGGCTGCGCAGCCGAGGTGATGAACCACGCCGGTCCGTTGCGATAGAGTAGCTTCTTGCCGTCCGCCGTCAGCTCGAAGCCCTGGGCCTCCGGTATGACGACGTCATCCTTGCGCTTGACCACGTCATAGCGACGCAACGTGGGCCGGCCGTCAGTGAGGCGAAGGTAGTAGACCTGGTTCGCCTCCCCTACCTCGAGTTGCAGAATCTCCGCCGCCGGCACCGGAAAGGCGACGATCCGGTCGGCCAGCCCATCGAAATCCACGGTCGTCGTCGAGGAGGATGGCGAGGATGGCGAGGCCGGCTTCGCAGCCGCAGCAGCAGCCTCCTCGTCACTCTGCTTTGCAAAGGGGTTCGGCGCATCCTTGCTCAGGGCAATCGCGTAGATTGCCCGGGTCCGACGCAAGCCCGTCGTACTCTGCGCAAACCAATCGAGAGCCGGTCCGGCATCCGTCGAGGCCAGCACATAGAGGTACTTGCCGTTCCGTTCGAAGACCGGCTGCGTCACTTCGCTCAGCCCATCGGTGATGACCGTCGACCGATTCTGATCGGCGTCGTAGAGCGAGAGCGTCGCTACCAGCGGTTGACTGTATACCCAGTACGCCAGCCACCGCGAATCAGGCGACCAGGCATACCCTGGCCCGCCGATCGGCGTATAGGTCCGATGCCCACCAACCCGATTACTGCGACCCGATGCGACGTCGAGCACGAACACTGAGAGCGAATTGTCGGTATAGGCAATCCGCTTCCCGTCCGGTGACCAGCGCAGGTCCGAGTAGAACCCCGCGCCCGTCAGCGGAATGACTCTTCGGGTCCCCTTGCCATCCTGCGGCACGAGGTGGAGTCGGTATTCGCCCCCGTCATCCGACAGATAGGCAATCTGAGAGCCATCGGGCGACCATGCCGGAGACCGTTCATGAACCCCGGGTGTATTCGACAGATTGCGGGGGTCCCCCTGCTCCGCAGGAACCGTGACGATCTCCCCTCGCATCTCGAACGCTACCCTCGCACCGCTGGGCGACACGGACGCGTTACGAACGAAGTCCGCACCCTTGACCCATCGCGGACGGGTCTCACGCAGATCTGCAGACACGCCGATCGTGAGCTTCTGGGCCCGGCCGGACGAGGGGTCGAGCAAATGGAGCCAACCCGCCTGCTCGTAGACGATCCGGCCAGCGCCTGCCGATGCTGCCATCACCGGGAAGTCGGTGTGCCTGGTAACTGGGGTGACCGTTTTGGTCGACCGATCATAGCGATAGAGATTGAACTCGCCGTCCCGATCCGAGCGGAACCACACCACGTTTGGCTCGAGCCACATCGCATCGACGTCGTTCGAGCGGCCCGCCGGTTGCGGCACCTTCTCGATGTCCCAAGTTCTGGTATCGATCAGCCAGAGCTGCGACACCGTGCCCCCACGATAGCCTTTCCATTGCTCGAACCGCCGTCCGATGGGGTTGTAAGCAATCCACCGTCCGTCAGGCGAGTAGGTCGCCTGCGCTCCATTGGGAATCGGCAGCCGAGTGGCCGGACCGCCCGCAACCGGCACGGTCCACAGCTGGGTGTACCGCATCGAGTAGTCCGCCCGATTCGAGGTGAACAGGACGGTCGAGCCGTCAGGCGAGAACGCTTGCGGCAGGTCGGGACCGGGGTGCCAGGTCAACCGCCGCGGTTCCCCGCCCTCGGCGGACACCACATAGACGTCGGTGTTGCCGTCGTAATTGCCCGCGAAGGCGAGCCACTTGCCGTCACGAGAGAATACCGGGCTGCTCTCGTCGCCATCGGCGGTGGTAATCCGACGCAGATCCGACCCGTCATGGCGGGCAGTCCAAAGATCGCCGGCGTAGGTGAATGCGACGCGATCGGCGCTGACAGCCGGCTGAGCAAGGAGGCGGGTATCGGTGGTACTGACCTGAGCGCTGGCTGAGCCGACGGCAACACCCAGCACCCACACGAAGAGGGCAAGACGGGCAACAAGCTGCATGCGGATTTTGAACTCCGGAGTCACGGATGAGGGTCGAGAAACCACCGACCCCGTACGATATCGGCTCAATCCGGTTTCGACTACCCTCGGGGGATGAACGGCGAACCGCGACCGGCAGGCAACCTAATGGCCCTCCATTCCACCCCTCCCTGCCGAACCGGTGTCGCGCTCGAGCGCCAGGAGTCCACGCTCCAGGTCCTCCAGCTCGCGACGACGAGTCGCGAAGCTGCGGTAACCGGCCTTCCAGTTGACCCGGGCGAGGACCCCGAAAACGGCCACCCCAACACCCAGAACGGCAACCTTCCGTACCGGAGAGCCAGGAAATCCGAGGATCATCAGGACAAAGCCGAGGAGCAGCGGCAGGAAGTACCACCAGAGAGAGGTCCGCAGCAGCCGCTCCTGGGCGCTCAGATGCTCGATCTCGTGCCGCAAGGTGTCGAGCACCGGCAGCCCAACATCCGGCGCCGCCCGACGAGCCATTCGCAGTCGAATCGGAATCAGCACGCACGCCAACGCCGTCACGATGGCACCGGCCCGAACCAACGATGAGTCGTCGTCGAGGGCTGTCATGACCATGAACGGAAACAGCAGCACACAGGCGCCCGTTTCGAGCCAGTCGCGGCGCCGCACTCGCCGGGTCATGGCTCGCCCCCGCTCCATTGCGGCGGCCACATCACGATCGATCGTTCGGGTGGAGTCGACGTTGACCGTTTGGCGAAGCCAGGCCTCCTTGAGCGAGTCGAGTTCCATGGTCACCGTTCCACGTAGCGCTGCTTGAACAGCTGTTTGAGACGATGAATCCGAACCCCGACCGCACCAACCGACAATCCGGTTACCTCCGCGATGTCCTGTTGCTTGAGGCCTTCCATATACAGACCGAGAACCGATCGGTCGACCGGGTTGAGGCTGCCGACAAACTCCGCGAGAATGGCGTCTTCGACCGAGGCAGGCGATGCCGCAGGCGCCGGCAGGTCCGCAACGATCGTCGTCGGATCATGCGTCTGCCAGCGCCGGGTTTCTCGCCGCCGATAGCCCAGCCCGACGTTGAGCGCGACCCGGTACGCCCAGGTTCCGATGGCCGACTGGCCCCGAAAGGAGGGCAGCGAGTTCCAGATCTGGTAGAGGATCTCCTGATAGAGATCCTCCTCCTCGCCGTCGCTACCTGCGTAAATGCGGGCAATCCGGCGGATTGCGGGCCCGTGCGTGGCCACCACAACGCGGAACTGTTCCTCACGGCCCGCAACTCCGCTCGTCAACGGACGGCGCCGACCGGCTCAGGGACGAAACTGAGTCACGTGATTCTCGAACGGCGTTTCACCACGCTTGACCTGCTCCGCCCCCCGGTTGGTCCAGGGCGACAGGAAGTTCTCCATCACGCCGAGCTTGACGTACTGGTCCAGCACGAAAGGAATGCCCTCGGACCCCAGTGGGGTCGGCCGATCACCGATGTGGAAGTGCAGGTGCGGCGCTGTCGAGTTGCCGGAGTTGCCCAGCAAGCCCACCAGCTGCCCCGGCCTGACCCGATCGCCGAGTTTGACCGCCACGGTGCCCGGAATGATGTGCGCATAGAAGGCATAGTTGCCGCGGCCCAGGTCGATGATGACGTAATTGCCCGCCACGGTTTCGAGCGTGATCGGCACCGCCATGGTCGGCGAAAACGGCACATTCTCGATGATGCCGTCCTTGAGCGCCACCACGGTCCCCGCGCCGACCGCCACCAGTGAATCGCCGTAGCCATACCAGTTGGCATTGACGGTGGAATCACCCTGCCAGGCCCTGCCATCCGGACCAAGCTTGATCCAATCGGTGGCAAACCGCTGCGCAATCCGTCCCTCGCCCTCGAGTGGAATCACCGTGCGACGATGCCCCGACAAGTTGCCGGGTCCGTTGATCGCAGCCCACGGACCACCCTTGAGCGGTGAGCGAATCTGAATCGGTGCCGTCCGGTCCACCGCCACTGCGGGGCCGCCGAGCACGGTACGGGTCGGACCCTCGGCGGAGTCGGCGTGCGCAGTATGGATCCGGTGACCCAACGTGTCCGGAACCGCGCCGACCGGTACCGACACGATGAGGTAAAACAGGTTCTGGCGCCCGGGACCGATGATCCGCGGATCGCCCGTCTCGCCCATCCGCAGCGCAATCGACCGCAGGGCACTGCCATCCCAGGAGGCCAGGACCCGATCACCACTGGTGACCTCGATGCGCTGCACCGCGTAACCGGTGCGACCGATGTTGGTGGCGCGCAGTTCATACACGAGATGGGCCTGCCCATCCGACGGAACCGGAATCGGCCGCTTCGGCACCCGGACATCGAGTGAGACCATCCCGAGCTGTGCCGCTACCGGCCCGACCGCGCCAACAACCAGCGCCCCACCAGCGATGATCCGCCTGATCCAGGATCCTGCCATACCGCCTCCAGTTCTATCGAGTAGTTTCCGTTCCATCCGATTGGTAGCCGTCACCACAGCAACCTTACGGGGGAGCATAACCGGTCGAGCCTCGCCGCCAAGCCCGGGTACTGTGCACTCTCCTGGCAACCGAGTCGTCCAAAGCGTGACACCGGGACGCCATACCGCCGTACCTTTCCCGACGAGCACGATCCGGCAGAATGCCGCCAGGTCATGATCGCCGGGGAGCCACCCGCGCAAGAGACTGCGCGTTGCCTGCTCTGGGCCGAGCGGGTCAGCGCCGCGGACCCGCGATCCGCGCAAGGTTCCGCGCAATCGTGGCGCAGCGTGCGACAACCCGGCCCTGGCCTTCGGCTTGCAGATTCAGCTCGCGACACCGTCACCGAATCGTGGCTATGCGACTTTCCTGGTGGTACTCAATCGGCTTAGCGACCCTGGCCCTCGGCTGCTCAACGGCCCGGCCTCCGGCTCCGCCACCGCCCCGGCCGACGCCACCCGACGTCGAGCGCCCCGTGCCGCCGCCAACGGCAGCCAAAGCAGACCTGATCCTGACCAACGCGGCGGTCCGAACTCTGGACCCGGCAGCGCCCCTGGTCACCACGATTGCAATCCGGAATGGCACGGTTGCCGCGCTCGGCGGCGGCGACATCGTCGCTACCTGGCAGGGTGCGACGACCCGCGTCATCGACCTGGGCGGAGCCGCCGTGGCGCCGGCGCTCGCCGATCACCACGTCCACGTCTTCAACGTGGGCTACTCGCTGCTCAACGAGCACGACCCCGACCGGATGTTCCTGGACCTGGCACCGGCCACCGCCTACCGGGACGTCGGCAACGGCGTCCGGCTGCGCAGCTCACCGGTGCCGCGCGGACAGTGGGTCCTCGGAACCGGCTGGAGCGAGATCCAGTGGGGATCGCGCACCCTGCCCACCCATGACCTCCTGACCCTGTCCGCCCCGAACCACCCGGTCTACCTCAGCCGCGTCGACGGCCAGACCGGCTGGGCCAACCGGCGTGCCCTCGAAGCCGCCGGCCTGTGGGCGCCCGGCCCCGACCCGGTCGGTGGACGTGTGGTCCGCAACCGCGACGGCCGCCCCACCGGGATCCTGCTGGGCCGCGCCAACGAGCCGCTGGTTGCTCTGCTGCCACAGCTGGCCGACAGCGACATCGTGCGTGCCTACCGGCTCGGCGCCGAAGAATTGGCCGGACGCGGCATTGCCCGTGCCTACGACGCCGGCGTGCTCGCCGCACCGGGCATCGTTGCCCTCAACCTCGATTTCGGTCGCTATGCGGGGCTGCTGGCTCAGGCGGACCGAGCCGAGCCGCTGCCGCTCGAGCTGTCGCTGATGGTTCCGGCCCCGAGCCCGTTTGCCGACTCGGTGCTCGGTTGGGACCAGGGCCGGTATCAGCTCTCGCCCCGAGTCCGGATTACCCATCTCAAACTCTTCGTCGACGGCGCGTTAGGCAGCCGCAGCGCCGCCCTGACCCACCCCTACGCGGACGACCCGTCGACCACCGGACTCCTCCGAATGACGACGCCGGAAATCGCGACCCTGGCCGGCCGGGCCCTCGACCGGAACCTGGGTGTCGCCGCCCACGCCATCGGCGACGGCGCGGTGACTCGCGTCCTCGACGCCTACGAGGAGCTGCTGCGCACCCGCGCCGGCCTCGACAGCCGTCGCCTGCGGATCGAGCACTTCTCCTACGCCTCCGAGCACGACATGCAGCGAGCGGTCCGCCTCGGCGTCGTCCTCTCGGTTCATTCCAACTTCAATGCCCATCCGGGTGACCACAGTGGCTTCGAGCTGGCCCGGGTGGGCACGGCCAATGCCGGTCGCGTGTACGCATGGGATCGTCTGGCCCGCATGGGAGCGCGGCTGGCCGAAGGCTCGGACTACTTTACCCGCCCGACGACGGATGCACTCCACCAGGTCGCGGCAACCATGACCCGCACCAATGCCGTCGGATCGTCCTATCCCGACTCGATCGCGCGGGTGGTTGCCTGGAAGATGAACGCCACCTGGCATCCGGCAGCCGGGCCGGCGGTCGAGCCCGCCCTGCGGCCAGGGGCCGTTGCGGACCTGGTGGTGTTGCAACGCGATCCGTTTGCGGTCCCCCGCGAACGCTTCGAAACAACTCGCGTGGTCGCCACCCTGCGGTCCGGCAGCATGGTCTGGCAGTCCTTCGGCTTTCGCTCGCGCCACGGCGACGACAACCGGACCCGGGATCGTCAGACCCAGGCCTTCTGACCGGCTCGGAACGACACACGGCCCCAAGCGGGGCCGTGCACGTCTCCAATCTGTCCGCAGGCGCGTCGGTGCCTACTGGCCCGCCAAGGCCCGCACCGACGCCGCCAACGCCCTGACCCGCGCCGGATCGACAGCCCCGTCGACGTCCCGGTCGATCGCCTCCGCCAGTCGGGCCAGCCGTTGCTGCCGGTCCGTGCCGCGCGCTTGCTCCGCGCTGCGCAGATCGCGGGTGATCCGATTGAGGCGATCACGTACGAGACCGCGGTTACGCACCAACTGATCCAGATACGCGCGCGACACCGAGAAATCGGCCGGCCAGGTCAACTTCGGCTGCAGCTGCGGATTGAACTGATCGAGCCGCACCAGCCTGGCCGCCGCAATCTCGTTGGCCGTCAGGAACTCGCTCGGTCGCAGTTCGAGCACATCGAGACCGCGCGCAATCTCCGACCCGTAGATGTAGCCGTTGTACCAGTACGCCGACCAGTGGCCCGCCAGCTCGAGGCGCTCGGCACTGACCGGGCCACGGTCGAAGAACGCGATCTCGAACGGCTTGGCAGGATCCGTGAAATCAATCACCGAAATGCCACCCTGATACCAGGCCTGCACGAAGATGTCGCGGCCAGGCACCGGAATCAGCGAGCCGTTGTGAGCCACGCAATTTTCCACCTCGGACTGGGCCGCCGGCAACTTGAAGAAGCTGGCCGGTGTGAGCTGACGATTCTCGAGACGATAGATCGCGTTGGCGCCCCACTCGGGCCGATCCGTCGCGCGGCAGCGAGGCCCCATGCCACCGCCCCACTCGTCCGTGAACAGAATAGAGGTCGCATCGTTATTGAACGTCGCCGAATGCCAGTAGGCAAAGTTCGGATCGCTCACCTCCGCAATCCGGCGCGGATTGGTGGGGTCGCTCACGTCGAGCAGCAAGCCGTTTCCTGAGCAAGCTCCCGCCGCAAGACCGTACTCCGGATAGACCGTGATGTCATGGCATTGATCCGTCGTCGCGGTCTCCTGGGTGCCTTCGCCGTGGGTCCCGCCACGCCAGAGACCCGCAATGTTGCCGGACGCATCGGTAAAGAGGCGCGGCGCGCTGATGACCCGGGCAGTGTGCGGAGCGGCCAATGGAACCTGAATGATCTCGATACGAAACAGCGAGGTATTCGGGTCCTCCTCCGGAGCACGCCCGGAGCAGCCCTGGAGTTCGCTGCTCGAACGAACCACACTGGTCCCGGACACATATACATAAATACTGCTCGGATCCTTCGGACTGGTCACTAGCGTATGGGTGTGCGACCCTCGGCAGGTCTGCACCGCAGCCACCTGTTTCGGCGCATCGAGACTGCTGATGTCGAAGATCCGCACGCCCCGAAACCGCTCGGCGCTCACCGTATCGACCACGCCCTGAGCGCCACAGTCGAGCCGCCCGCTGGTTTCCTCGACCGAGATGAACAGCAGGTTGCCGTAGACCGACGGATCACCCTGGCCTCCCGGACAGGGGAACGCCTTCCGGATGGCCGGTGCGGCGGGGTTCGAGATATCCCAGACCTGGAAACCGTTGTATCCGCCTTGAAACACGAAATTACCGCGGAAGGCCAGATCAGAGTTGGCAAAAGCAAAGTTCCCGAGCGAAGCCGGATCGAAGAACCCGGCCGGGCGCGAACGATTGGCGACGAGACGCAGATTGCGGATGGCGCTCTCCGCGTTATGCCAGCCTGCCCGCAGCCCGACGCGAGGGTCTTCCTGACGCGTGGTGCGAATGGCCTGCGCTTCGAGGAGGACGGGAATAGCCGCCAACACGAGAAGCAGCGCGCCGCACGCTACACGGCGGCTTATCGACGGACGAATGGTCATGACCTATACCGGAAATGTGGACCGATGCCGCAGCCGCGGCGACAGGGAGCGTGCCGGAAAATACGCAGGCAAGTGCGTTGCCGGTATCTTGGGCTGTCCGGCTCCAGTCGATTCCCCCCGGCATTGACGACCGAAAGGTTCATGATTCGCTGCCCTGAACCCGTCGCCGTTCGACGACCAGCCGCTGGGTCGGATAGGCAAACCCGATACCCTCCGCTTCGAACTGCTCGTGGATTCGGAAGTTGATTGCCTGCTGAATATCCATGTGCCGGTTGAAGTCGGCGGACAGGACGTAGTAGACCGACTCGAAGTCGAGAGAAAAGTCACCGAAGCTGGCGAAGTGACTCCGATCGAATCGGGTACCCGATTGCGATCCGATTGCCTCTTTCAGGATTGCCGGGATCCGTTCCAGCTTGGCTCTCGGCGTTTCATACTCGACCCCGATCGAGAGCACCACTCGACGCTCGAACATCCTGCCGTAGTTGCGAATCCTGCTCGACAGCAGATCGGCGTTGGAAAAGACGAGTTGCTCACCTGACAGCGACCGCACCCGGGTGGTCTTGAGCCCGATGTGCTCGACCGACCCCATCAGGTCACCCACGATGATGAAGTCCTTGATCGCGAACGGTTTGTCGAGCACGATGGCAAGCGACGCGAGCAGGTCGCCCAGAATATTCTGGGTGGCAAGCGCAATCGCGATGCCGCCGACGCCGAGTCCGGCGATCAGTGCGGTGATGTCGACGCCCAGATTCGAGAGCGTCAGCAGGAACACCCCCGACCAGATCAGGACCTGTACCACGAACCCGACCGCGCTCATCATCGTGGCAGCACCACGATCATTCTCGGCACGACTGGCGCCATAGCGATCCAGCAGCGTTCGCGCGATCAGACTCGCCCAGATCCCGACCTGCACCAGCAGCACGACGGCCATCAGGTGCGCGAGGAACGATTCGAGCCGCGGCGGCAGGGTCAGCACCTGAGCACCGACCACGATCGATACGGTCGCGAAGAAGAACGGCTTGGTCCGACTCAGCGCCGCGACGATGAGATCGTCCCACTGGCCCGCGGTCGCCGCCGCCAGCGCCGTCAACCGACCGGAGATCAGGCGACGCACCACCAGCATGGCGCCCCAGGTCGACAAGGTGAGGACGCCTGCGAACAGCCACTGAGTCAACGAATTCCCATAGAAGATCGTATCGAGAGACATAAGCATCGACTGAACCGATCGTGAGGACCTGAATCGGGAACCGGCACGCCAGCGCGTCCGGACCTTCTCTGTTCTGACAACTAAGGCCCAATCGGAGGGGCGGTCAACCGTGAGCAATCCAGTACCCGGTTGACACCAGCGGCCCCCCGGTCGCGTACGGTGCAGTTGGACACAATTCTGGGTACAATTCCCCGCCCCCGGTTTGGGGGGCCCGTCCCATCGTGAAGGAGACCGTGATGCGTTGGCAAGCCCGCATCGGCGCCGCGTGCGCCACCCTGCTGCTCGTTTCGACCGCCGAGGCTCAACGAACCGCAACCCCGCGCCTCGACCGAAACTTCGATGCGGCCATCGAATCGGTGCTCAAGGCCTGGAACGTCCCGGGCGTTGGCATCGCCGTCGTCAAAGGCAACGAGGTCGTGTTGCTCAAAGGCTACGGATTCAAGGATCTGGAACAGCGGTTGCCGGTTACCGGGAATACCAAGTTCGCCATCGGCTCCGTCACCAAGTCGTTTACCGTGACCGCAATGGCCGCCCAGGCCGGCGACGGCAAGCTCGACTGGGACGCCCCGGTGCGCCGCTACCTGCCGGAATTCACCATGTACGACGCGGTGGCCACCGAACGCATGACGCCGCGCGATCTGGTAACCCACCGATCGGGCCTGCCCCGACATGACGCGCTCTGGGGCGTGGTCGGCTTCGGTCGCCAGGAAATGCTCGACCGCCTGCGCTATCTCGAGCCGTCACACGATTTCCGCAGCGTCTGGCAGTATCAGAACCTGATGTACATGACCGCGGGACTGCTGTCGGGCAAGATCGAAAACCGCTCCTGGGAAGACGTCGTTCGCGCCAGGGTGTTCCAGCCGCTGGCCATGAATACGGCGGACTTCTCGGTCACCGACATGGCCCGGTCGCCCGACTTCTCCTACGGCCATGCGCGGCTGCCGAACGACTCGGTGGTGCGAATCCCGTTCAAGAACATCGATGCCATCGGACCCGCCGGCAACATCAACGCCAGCGCAGCCGACATGGCCCGCTACCTGATTCTGCACATGAACCGCGGCCTGCTCGACGGCAAGCAGGTCATTCCCGCCGCGCAGATCCGCGACATGCACATTCCCCACATGGTGATGCCGAGTTCGCCGAATCCGGGGGCAGGCGGAGCGGAAGTCGGTTTTCAGCAGTACGGCATGGGCTTCATGGTGGGCACCTACCGGGGCCGCAAGCTGGTTCAGCACGGTGGCAACATCGACGGCTTCTCGGCGCAGATGTCCTTCCTGCCGGACGATTCGGTCGGCGTGATCGTGCTGACCAACATGAACGGGACCCAGACCCGCGACTTCATTCCGTTCATGGTGTATGACCGGATGCTCGGCCTCTCGCAGATCGACTGGAGCGGACGCTATCTCGAGCAGGCGGCGCGCGCCCGCGCCCGCGCCGATTCGGCCCGAGGCCGCGAGGTCGCTTCCAAGGTGGCCGGAACCCGGCCCTCCCACTCGCTGGCGGACTACGCGGGCACCTACAGCCATCCGGGCTACGGCAGCATCCGCGTCGCCGTCGACGGCGACAAACTGCGGTTTACCTACGGGATCTTCGAAGGCGTCGGCCTCAACCACTGGCACTACGACGTGTTTGAAACCGAGCCCGCCAGCCCGGCAATCCCGCGACGGATGCGAGTTCAGTTCCACATGGACCCGAACGGTAAGATTGCCAACCTGACGATGCCGATCGAACCCGCCATCAAGCCGGTGAGTTACACGAAGGACAAGTAAGCTCCTTGGGGAAGGGCGGCGATGCCGCCCTTCCCGCCATTGGCTCGCCTCCGGTACCGACCCGCCAGGAACTGTGCTAACGTATGGTAACCCCGAAGGAGGGAAGCCATGCGTCTCGCCAGTCTCATTCTCGTGTTCGCGACTCAGCTCGTGCTCGATGCCCAGGCCCAGGCACCGGCGGTGAGCATCGACGAATGGACCGTACCTTGGGAAAAGTCCCGACCCAGAGACCCCTCGGTCGCACCTGACGGACGGATCTGGTTTGTCGGTCAGGCCGGCAACTACGTCGCGCGCTTCGACCCCCGGTCGGCCAAGTTCGAGCAGTTCACCATCGACGCCGGGACCTACCCTCATACGGTCATCGTCGACCTGGCCGGCAACGGTTGGTACGCAGGAAATCGCAACGGCATGATCGGCAAGGTCGACGGTGCGTCCGGCGCCATCACACGCTACCCGATGCCCGACAGCGAGGCAGGCGATCCGCACACCATGGTTTTCGATCGCGCCGGCGACATCTGGTTCACAGTGCAGAACGGCAACTTCGTCGGCAAGCTGGCGACCAAGACGGGCCAGGTTCAGCTCGTCAGGATCGCGACCGCGAAGTCGCGCCCCTACGGTATCCTGCTCGATGCCGAAGGCCGCCCGTGGTACACCCTGTTCGGCAGCAACAAGATCGGCACGATCGATCCCGCCACCATGACCCCGCGGGAGTACGACCTGCCGAACCCGAAGAGTCGGCCACGACGGCTGGCCCTGACCTCCGACGGCTACGTCTGGTACAGCGATTACACGGTCGGCATGCTGGGCCGCCTCGACCCAAAGAGCGGAGCGGTCCGCGAGTGGACCGCACCCAGCGGCAACGTCTCCATGCCGTACGCCATGGCCACCGACGATCAAGAGCGGGTCTGGATGGTCGAAACCGGGGTGCAGCCCAACCGGCTGGTCGGATTCGACCCGAAGAAGGGCGCCTTCGTCGAGAACTCAGCCATCCCGAACGGCGGGGGGTCGATTCGCCACATGGTGTTCGACCCGAGAACGGGCGTGATCTGGTTTGGCAGCGACAACAACACGATCGGCCGTGCTGCCGTGGGTCGCGCCGCCAAGCCTACGACCTGACCGGCCTGCCAACCCCGGCATCGACCGCCTCGGCAACCCCTTCGCCGAGGCGGTCCATCCGGCTAGAATGCGTCGGTTGGTACCCGATCCGCATTCATCCACGGCCCTGACACCCCTATGGCTTCACCCATCGATATTCTGCTCCCCGCCGACCAGGCCGAGGGCACCACCAACACCGTCGGCAAGTGGTTCAAATCCGCAGGCGATACCGTCACAGCGGACGAACCGCTGCTCGAAATCACCACCGACAAAGTGACGGTCGAAATCGCGGCTCCCGGCGACGGGGTGCTGGTCGAGATTCTCAAGGCCGAGGGTGATACGGTCGAGCCGGGTGAACCGCTCGGCCGGATCGGACCCGCCGGATCGGTTGCGCCTGCCGCCTCGGCGGCTCCGGTAGCAGCGGCAGGCGCCTCGGAGACTGCCCCGCGGACCCGGGCCCCAGCCGCGGATGCAGAGGGAACACCCGAACTGAGCCCGGCGGTCCGCCGGCTCATCAAGGAACACGGCCTCGATGCCGCGACGATCACTGGCACGGGCCGAGGCGGGCGGATTACGGTCGAGGACGTCGAGCGGGCCCGGAATGCCGGCGCCAGCCAGACCGGCGGGCGGCGGATTCCGCACACGCCGATGCGCAAGAGCATTGCGCATCACATGGCTCAGAGCATGGCCACGGCACCGCACGTCACCTCGGTCTTCGAGGTCGATCTCTCCGCCGTGATTGCGCACCGGAACGCCCACAAGGCCGACTTCGAATCGCGCGGCACCAAGCTGACGTTCACGGCGTACTTCGTTCGTGCCACGGTTGCTGCGCTCGAGGCCGTACCTGAAGTCAACAGCCGCTGGCACGACGATGCGCTCGAGCTCTTCGATGACTGCAACGTCGGCGTCGGCACGGCGCTCGAAACCGGCGGATTGATCGTTCCGGTCATCCTGCAGGCGCAGACCCTCGACCTGGAGGGCACCGCCGCGCGGCTGCAGGATCTGACGTCGCGGGCGCGGGCGGGCACACTCACCCCGAAGGATGTCCAGGGCGGCACCTTTACGATTTCGAATCACGGCGTGAGCGGCAGCCTGGTGGCGACCCCGATCGTCATCAATCAGCCGCAATCCGCCATTCTCGGCATCGGCAAACTCGAGAACCGGGTGGTGGCCGACCCGAACGGCGTCCCGGTGGTGCGCCCGCGAATGTATGTCACCCTGACGATCGACCATCGGGTGCTCGACGGTTTCCAGGCCAACGCGTTCCTCACCAGGTGGGTCGAGACGATCGAAAGCTGGGCATAGGCCATTGCGGGAAACGAGGAGGCCCGGTTCCACTCCATGAGTGGAACCGGGCCTCTTCGCATCCCGTCTGGTCGCTAATCCACCTTGTATCGCACCTTCACACTGGCATACTCGGTCCGGTAGACGTTCCTTCGTCCTTCCATGCCAGCTGGCGTCGTTGAGAAACCTCCAGCCAGATTGAGGCGCCACGAGCTGCCGCCGTCGAAAATCTGGCCGACGGAGCGGGTGTTGGTGGTCTCGGCGCCGCTGAAGGTCTTCGAGACGATGGTCTCGCCGTTGTTGATCACCTCCAGCCGGTAGGTGGGATTGCCGGATCGCTTCGGTATCACGATCTGCGCGGCGATGAACGCACCGCCAGGCGTCGGCTCTTCTGCCACGATGAAGCTCCCGCTCAGCCAATCGTCGATGCTGATATTCGCCGTGCCGGTTGCGACCACCTGGACGATCACGCCTGCCACGACGGAGAGAACGTCGACTCTGACCTGATCGCTTCCGGTTCCCGACCCATCGGCTTTGGCGGTGTACCGGACCGTCTTGTCCTCGAGCGGAACGCCCTGCGCAAGGTCGATGCTGCCGCGGGTTCCGGTATGTGTGTAACGGTACCTGAAGCCGGGCCCGTTGTAGGCGGGTTCGACGGTCACCGCGAGATTGACCGCTCCGCCGATCGGCAGGGTGTCGGTTGCCGGCGTCAGCTTGGCCTGGTAGTTGACCTTGACCTCGACAAACGACTTCGGCTTGGCTCGCTCGATCTCGAAGTCACGGATCTCTTCGCTCGACCCCTCGAAACCAAACGCCCCGGCCCGGTGAGTCCGCACCCAACGCTGAATCTTCTCGATCAGCATGACCTCGACGTCGTCCACCCGCGGCGGCGGATGATTGAAAACACTCATTGCCGTGTAGGTTGCCTGAGTCGTGCTGTTGGCAATCAGCGTTCCCACATTGGCCGAGGATCGCCATTCGCCCGTGAAGTTGACCGGGATCGGAAGTTCCTGACCCTGCTTGTCGTTCGCGCGCAGGCGGAATGTGGCGACTTCGCCCGGACCGATCTCGGCAACACCTGGTGACAGGTCGTAGGTCAGCTCGAGATCCGCATCGATATCGGCCTTGACGGTGACGATTCGCTGGGCCTCGGCCGAGCCCGGCGTAAGCGACTGCGGATTGAGCAGCACATCGACGGTCACGTCATCGATCTTGCCGGTCATCTGGGCGAGCGCGCCTGCCGTTGCCGTGTACTGGGCCTCGGCAGTCGTACTCCACTGCCCGGACGCAACGCTCAGTGCCCCGTTCTGGCCCGATGTGCTCCATCGATAGCGAACGGGAAAAGACTGCGTTGCAGGCACGTTCATGTCGGCGCCTCGAGGAGCCAGCGAGACATGGAAGACCACCGATCGGTGGGTGTGATTCACGCTGGCACTCGTGGGTGTCATTTCGACCTTCGGGTCCTCGACCCCCGGCCCGATATCGCTGAAACTCGTCGTCTTGCCGGACATCACCTTGGCAGCGGTATCGATCGCAAACGCCGTCAGGGTGTCCCACTGGCTGCCACTCAGGTGCAGCAGTGCGAGGTCGCCCGCCATGACCCATTTGGGCAGTTTGGCTGGATCGTACTTGATCTTGACCGTGACCGGCTGACTGAACGTGGTACCGCTCGGTCCGAAGGCGTACATCGGCCCCATGGTCTGGTAGTCTGCGGGCAGCGCCTGTCTCGGGGCCGCCAGCGGGGTCACCGTGATGTTGGTCTGGCCCGTCAGCGCTCCAGACGGTATGACGATCTCTACCGTGCCGTCGGGAGTCGTCACCGTCCCCCCGGTCGACCCGACCACGGCGCCGACGGCGACGGTGACCTGCGCCGTCCCAGACTGCCCCTCGCTCGTCGCGGTGATCGTCGTGCTCCCGACCGCCAGGGCGGTGACGAGACCGCTGCCGTCGACTGTCGCCACCGTGGCCTGGCTGCTCGACCAGGTGACCGTGCGACCCGAGAGCGTGTTCCCTGCTCCGTCCCTGACCGTGGCCGTGAAGGCCTGGGTCGCTTGCGGCACCAGCGTTGCCGTTCCCGGCGCCACCGCGACACTGGCGACCGCGGCCGGTGGTGGCGGCGGCGGAACCGGCGGGGGCGAGGGTGGGTTAGGAGTGGTCCCCCCGCCGCACGCCGACAGGAAGACGGTGGCCGCAACGGCCAGAGAGGTTACCAGGGCATCAGGGCGACGCATGTAGTCCTCACATAGAGAGCCAGGTCTCGGCTCGATACCGGACCTACTCGTCCATGCGCAGAAGTACTCTGGATTGGCTCATGCGGCGACGCGACGGAACCTGTCGCCCGCAACTGCGTTGTCAGATCGGCTTGAAGTACTCGAACGGCTGGTGGCAGGCGTGGCAAACGTGGATCGCTTTACAGGCGGTCGACCCGAACTCGCTTTCGCGGCGGGTATCCTTCGAACCGCAGTAGGGACAGGCGATGCTCCGGGTCGGCCCGCCGAGCGGCACCAGCTCGAGGCCGCCGGGCCCAACCGGACCGGGCGGGGCGATGCCGTAGGCCCGCAGCTTTTCCCTCGCGTCGGCCGTGATCCAGTCGGTGGTCCAAGGCGGCGTGAACACCGTCCTGACCGTCACGTCCTCGAAACCGTGCCGTTTGAGCGCCTCGGCTATGTCCCGTTCGATCACCTTGGTGGCGGGGCACCCGGAATAGGTCGGTGTCACCAACACCGTCACGCGATTGCCCTCGACCTGGGCGGAGCGGACGATGCCGAGTTCGACCACGTCGATGACGGGTACTTCGGGATCCTTGACCTCATGCAGGATCTCGAAGACCCGCTCGACCTCGGGTGACCGGATCGCTACCATGTTGCGCCCGGATGCGACCGGGGCACGATCTGCATCTCGGCCAGGAGGGGTCCAAGCGATTCGGTGTGCCGTCCTTTGCGACCGCCGGTCATCCGCATCGGCGCCTCGGGAACGGTCAGCCGCGCCCGACCGAGCACCTCGAGCACGACCGCACGCCATTCCGCCTTGAGATCGGGCCGAGCCGGCAGACCGAGTTCGGCCTCGGCAGCCTGATCGACGGCGTCCGTCGCAAACATCTCGTCGGTCCAGGGCCAGAGCGCGTCAACCGCTTCCTGAGCACGGCGGTGACTCTCCTCGGTGCCGTCGCCCAGGCGCACTACCCACTCACCAGCATGACGTAGATGGTAGCGATTTTCCTTCTGCGCCTTGGCGGCAATGCCGGCGAGTTCCTCGTGCGCCGATCCCTTGAGCCACTCGAAGTGGAAATGAGTCCACGCTGAGAAGAAGAGCTGCCGCACCATGGTGAAGGCAAAATCGCCGCGGGGCAGCTCCACCATCTGCAGGTTGCGGAACTGCGTCTCGTCGCGCCAGTAGGCCAGCGCGTCGGCGTCTCGGCCCTGACCCTCGACTCGGCCGGCCAGGTCCAGCAGCAGCTGGGCAGCGCCGGTCAGGTCGAGCGCGATGTTGGTGATCGCGATGTCCTCTTCCAGGATCGGACCGTGCCCGCACCACTCGGCGTTGCGGTGGCCCAGGATCAGGCGGTCGTCGCCCAGACGGAGGAGGAACTCGAAGAGAGAGGCCGACACGTCAAACGCCCCGCACGCCGCGTGGAATCTTGTAGAACTGCGGATGGCGATAGGCCTTGTCGTTGCCCGGATCGAAGAACGGCCCGGCGTCGCTCGGCGCGGACGCGACGATAGCTACGCTCGGCACCACCCACAGGCTCACGGCTTCGCCGCGACGGGTGTAGACGTCGCGCGCGTTCTGCAGGGCGATTTCCGCATCGGGAGCGTGGACGCTGCCTGCATGCTCGTGAGGCTTACCGTTCGGCGGCTGGGTAAAGACTTCCCAGAGCGGCCATTCGTTGCGTTCGGTCGATTCCGTCGCCATATCTCCTCGTAGCGTTAGGCGGCCTGGGTTGCGCCCTGCCGCTTGGCCGCATAGGCCGTGGCGGCATCGCGGACCCACTGCCCGTCCTCGTGCGCCTTCCGGCGCGCGGCGATCCGTTCCTTGTTGCACGGGCCGTTGCCGGCCAGCACCTGCTTGAACTCGTCCCAGTCGATCGGCCCGATTTCCCAGTTACCCGACGCCTCGTCGAAGCGGAGGTCCGGATCGGGAACCGTCAGATCGATGGCCTTGACCTGCGGAATCGTCAGATTGATGAACCGCTGGCGCAGCTCGTCGTTGCCCTTCTGCTTCACCTTCCAGCGCAGCAGGTCGCCGCTGTTGGGCGAGTCCTTGTCGTGGGGCCCGAACATCATCAGCGACGGCCACCACCAGCGGTTGACCGACTCCTGAACCATCGCCTTCTGGGCCGGGGTGCCCCGGGCCAGGGTGGCGCAGATCTCGTAGCCCTGCCGCTTGTGGAAGTTCTCTTCCTTGCAGATCCGGACCATGGCCCGGGCGTACGGCCCGTAGGACGCATGGGCCAGCATGGTCTGATTGACGATGGCGGCGCCGTCGACGAACCAGCCGATCACACCCATGTCGGCCCAGCTCAGGGTCGGATAGTTGAAGATGCTGGAATACTTGGCGGTGCCGTAGAGGTACTGGTCGATCAGCTCGTCGCGGGACGTGCCGAGGGTCTCGGTACCGCAATAGATATAGAGGCCGTGGCCGGCTTCGTCCTGGACCTTGGCCAGGAGCGACATCTTCCGGCGCAAGCTCGGCGCCCGGGTAATCCAGTTGCCCTCAGGGAGCATCCCGACGACTTCGGAATGGGCGTGCTGGGACATCATCCGGGTCAGCTGCCGGCGGTACTTCTCCGGCATCCAGTCCTTGGGCTCGATCGTCTCACCGGCATCGATCCGGGCGTCGAACTCGGCCATTTTGACCGGATCCTCGGTCATCGTCTTATCGGCGGCCATCTCCATCCCTCCGGTTCGGCGGAACCTAACAAGCGTTAGTGTAATCTAACGCCAATCGCCCGACCTGTCCAAAACCGATTGGTGGGCCCCGGTTTTAGGTGGTAGGTTCGTCATTAATGTGTCCCAGGGCCTGGGACTCGGGAGATGAGCGATGCGGCCTCTCGGGCACCGCCACTCAGAGCCGTCAGCCCGTAATCGAGATGACCAGTCAGCTCTTCCAGGACGCGGGCGCGACAGCACCGTTCCCTACCCCTGACGCCCTGGGCCCTGAAACAATCCCAACAGGGGCTTGAGGAGTTCCCGTGATGCTCAGTTTCAGCACGCTCGTGACGAGGCTTCGATGCGTAGTGCTTGGCCGTGCTTCGACCATGGGTTGGCTAGGTGCCAGTATTGCGATCGCATCTGAATCCCTCGGGCAAACCTCAGCCCCAAGCTGGAAGCTGACCACAACCCGGATCGTCCCGATAGCCGCGCCGGACGGTACTCCTGCAACTTCATTGAACGGGGTGATTCTGACAGCGAGAGGTGACATGGTCGTTGCCCTGGCTGACGTTCCTACCATCCTTCTCATGAGACCAGACGGGAAAGCTCGAAGCTACGCCGGTCGGAGGGGCGCAGGCCCGGGCGAGTTTGCACGTATCTCGGGTATCGCCACGCTGGGCGATTCGATCGTCGCTGCAGATCCGAACCTCAACAGGTTCAGCGTTTTCGCGCTCGATACGAGTTCAGTCCGATTCGTCCGCGCAGTTCCCATGCGGAGAACGCTCGCCGCGCTGCTTCAAGGCGGAAACGCTCTGTGTCAGCCCTTGCCGCTTGCTCAGCCAGACCTGATCAACGCACCATGGCCGCTGATGCTGTGCGGTTGGGACGGGGAAGTCCGCGACACGATCACGATCCGGCGGCATCCGCGGAGCGCGATCACGTTCACCGGACCGCAGCGTTCGATCAACGTTCTACGAGTGGAGGGCCTCGATGCGTTCGACGACACGCCCCTATGGCGCCTGACGCCAGGGGGCGCCGCGTTTGTCATCATCGATCGTCCCGCCGCAACGAGCCCGCGAACCGCGCAGTATTCCGTCACGGTCATCGACGCGGCAGGCGATACGGTAAGAAGTCATACCTATCAGTACCAGCCGCAGGCCATTCCCGCCTCTCACGTGAACAGTGTCGTGGATGAACTCAGTGAGGTGGCACGGCGATCGTTCCCATCCCTGGAAGCGGCGCGATCGGTTATTCGTCCCGCGGTCAAGGCCCCGCCTTACTATCCACCCGTGTCCCAGGCCTTCGTCTCCACCGACAGGAGGATCTGGCTCCGTACTGAAGCGAAGCGAACTGCTGTGCAATGGAGGGTACTCGACACCTCCGGCCAGACCGTCGCCCTGGTCTCGGAACCATCAGGCATTCGCCTTGAGGCGGCGACCGCAACCATGGTCCTGGGAACTCAGGATACCGACGACGGTGTGCGCCTCGTCCAGTTCAAGATTGAGACGCCATAACGCTCCATTCGTTCGATAGTCGCTGCATCGCGAGTAGCATTGATCCGCTTTACGGCTTGCGAACGACGCGCGGTTCGGGCACCACGGGGAGCAGCACGAACGAAGCGTACGCTCCGCCCCGGTGAATCGTCTGCTGCGCAACTACCGGTTCTGTCTCGAGCGCGAGATCGCCGCCGCTGTTGAAGTTGGGCACCAGGAGCGGAAACGCCGCCGACATCACCGCCAGCCGGAGCCGCTCGCCCGGCTTGACCAGGACACAGGTACCCCAGAGGTCGAGATCGTACCGCTCGACCTGCCCCGGGACGAGCGGATCGTTGCGGAAATTGCCGCGACGCTCTCGTGCACGCACCCAGCCTTCGGTCAGCCGCTGCGAATAACCATCGGCGCGAACCAGCGACAGCCGCGCAACCCAATCGGTGTCGTGCGCCGAGGATGCGGCAAAGAGCGTCGCGCGCACGGGACCACAGACGGACAACGCCGTCCGCGGCGACGGCATGGTGTACACCAGCACGTCAGGGCGCGCCTCGACTGGGCGATAGTCGTCCGGGTTGCCCGAGTCGACGTTGACTTCCCAGAGAAAGGGCGTCGGATCGGCAGGATCGTAGGTGTACCGATCGAGAGCGTGGTCATCTCTTGGAGACGTGGACGTCAAGACGCCCGCATCACCAGTGCGATCGAGATAGTAGGTCTCCATCCGCGTCCCGCCGAGCGGCCAGTCATCGCCGCCGAGCCAGCGATTGGCACCCATCTGGAATACTCGGACTCGCGGCCAGGCAATCGGATCCGTCGAACCGCGCCGGAGGTAGTGTTCGAACCACGCCGCCGACATGGCACCAAGGTCAACCCGAGACTCTTCGCCAAACTCCACCCCGCGCAAGCTCGTGTTGCGAGAGTCGGAGGCAACCCAGTGCCGCCACGGCCCCACCACGAGATACTGGTGCTGTCGCGCCGAAGGGGTTCCTTGCGTCCGTACCGCCGCGAAATTCTCGAGACTGCCGCCTAACGTACCGTCGTACCATCCCGTGACGTGCAGCATCGGAATGGTCGAACGAGGCAGAAGGTGCTGATAGCTCCGCGTCCTCCAATAATCGGCATCTTCGAGTCGACCGAGATACTCACGCCAGATCTCGGACCGCGAACCGATCGCCAGGTCGGCATCTCGAATCGGGCGGGTCTTGTACGCCGCCACGAGATCAAAGAGCTCATAGGGAAGCGCCCGCGTCGTCCGACCCTCGACGACCATGGCCCACTCGAGCATCCCGAACGACAGCCCGCCGCGTCGCTGGGGCCAGAAGCCACCCGGATCCGATGGGGTAACCGTCGGGATCATCGCGCCGACTGCCGGATTGTTGAGATGCGCAGGAAGGGTCTGGGTCCAACCGCCATAGGAACCACCCACAGTACCAACCCGCCCGGTCGACCACCGCTGCTGACCTGCCCAAGTCTGGGTATCGAATCCGTCGGCGACTTCCTGCGCCAGCGGATCGAAACGCCCCTCGGAGTCGCCGCGACCGCGAACGTCCTGCACGACATAGGCATACCCGAGCGAGGCCCAGCGCCGGCCGGCGGCAGCATACCCCGCGCCCGTACGCATGTAGGGCGTCCGCTCGAGCACGACCGGCACCGGATGCGCGACGGCTGGCCGATAGACGTCGGCATAGAGCGTCACCCCATCGCGCATCCGGACGGGAACCCCAAACTGACGAACGACGGAGTCCGCGATACTCGAAACCGTACCATGATTCGGCGCGAATCGCGGCAACGAGTCGGCCGAGACGACAATGGGAACGGCAGGCCACGGACCGGTCGAGAGAGTTGCGAGCACAGTGATGACGGAGAGGAGACGTCCGGTCATGCAGCCACCGTTCCGAAAAGGGGGCGAGAGTGCGGCTCATCCGCCGACGGTACAGTCACGACACGAAATCGCGTGCAGCTGGACTGGTGCACCTGCCACGGCAGGTGGCTTCAGAGCGAACCCTCATCATCGACGACCGCTTTTCTGATCGAGGGGTCGTACCTGAGGGCGGCCCAGCGTTCCTTGCCGAAGCGCTGCGCCCACTCGACCCGCTCACCAGGACCCGGGTCGGTAAAGAAGAAGACCGACCGATCCGGCCAGTCCGGCCGGTTCAGAATGAAGTGCTGGGCGAAGAACGGCTCTGGAATCGAGAGAAACAATGCGCACTGGCACCCTTCGAACTGGCGGGCCGCGTCGAGGAACGCCCGCTGAGGCTGGCTCAGACGATCGAGTTTGACGGCCGTCGCGCCACCGAGCGCGAGCTGAGCCAACACAATACCGGCCGCCGATACCTGCACGACCTGGCGAGCCGGGCGGTGCTCAGCAACCCAGCGGTGGAGCCCGACCGCCGCGAGCGCAGCAACCCCGAAGTAGGCCTCGAACCAGTAGCGCTCACCGCTGACCGAACTGAATGGCTCGGACTGGATCAGGTGCCCGAGGACGAGGCCGACCAGCAGGAGGACGAGCACATTCCCCTCTGGAACCTGGCGGCGAGTCTTCCAGTAGCCGTATCCGGCGAGGAGGATCACCAGTGGAAAGGCATACAGGATCGTTGCCTGCGCCGCGCCGCGATACGAACCGATCAGATTGTGGCCGATCTGGCTGAGCCCGGCCACAATGCCGGCATTCTCGGTCAGGCCGCGTGACAACGCATATGGCGAGAGCAGCGGCGATCCGGTGATTGCTGCGTTGGAGGCAAGGACGCCCGCGACCGCCAGCCCCCCGAGTACGGCCGATGCGCCAGCAATGCCGAGACACAGCCGGGGCCGATCTCTCGTCATGACGAGCGCAGCACAGCCCAGGATCGCGGCGGCAATCGCCCCTGTAAGGAGACGGATCTGGATGCAGATCGCGAGCAAGGCCAGCATCAGCACGAATGGCCCAAGCCGACCGCTGCGCACGCCGCGAATGAATAGCAGGGTGGCGCCAGCCACCAGAACGCCGCTGGCCCCATGTGACATGATGCCGACGAGATTGCCCAGCAGGTACGGCGACAGTGCGGCGATTACGACTGCCGCGGGAGCCACGGCACCGCCGAAGAGCTCACGGGTCACCGTCCAAGTCAGCAGGAGCAGGACGCCGCCCAGGACCGGGTTGAGCAGCCACGAGATGCCGAGCGTTTCCGGGAGGGCCAGGACCAGCGGCCACCCGATCGGAAAGTGAAACGCCCATCCGTGTTCGGTGTAGATCGCGTGAGTGAAGAGGAGTGCGCGAGGCGGCCGCTCCGGAGCAAGTGGAGCTCCATGGGGATTGGGCGCGAACAGCGAGCCCCGCACCAGCGTCTCTGCCTGGAAACGATAGGCGTTCTCGTCGTTGATCAGCATGCCCTGCGTCACATGCCAGCTGAGACCCGCCGCGACGAGGACAAACAGCACGATCGCACCGCGGGCAACTCGGTCACTCACGAGCGCATCCGTCGGCGCGGCCAGCCCGGTCCTCGTCCAAGCCCACCAGAGCACTGGGAGAAGAACGACTGCCTGGAGCAGGAACCCGATCAGCTCGTGGTGGCGCCAAGCCTGTGCAATCCCGATGGCACTGACCCCGCCATAGAAGATGCAGGCAGTCGCGACGAGTACAGCGACTGCCGTCGGACTCCGCTCGCCCTGACCACGATCGGTCGACATCATCCAGGCCTCAGAGCCGCCGGAGGCCAAGCACCGAGAGGAAGAAGCTGGCAAACACGCCCTGGCAGCCCAGCACCATCAGGGTCACCGACGAAACCGCCCAGCGCAGACTCCGCCGAACATCGAGGGTGCCGAACTCGGCTGCTCGCCACTCCGCCACGCCGAGCAAGGCCAGTACAATCCCGGCAATGAAGGTGAGGGCACCAAGGATGACGCCAACCTCGAGGGTCACATACTTGAAGAGGCGCTCCAGCCGAGGGTCCGGGGGCAGCAGCCCCTCTGATACTGCGAACACCTTGGCGTACAGCCAGAACAGAATCAGCTTGGCACCGATGATGACGGCAGCCGATGCGAACAGAAGAGTGTTGACGTCGAAGGAGACCGATCCGACCATCTGCGGACCAGGCAGGAGCCAGGCAATCGTGGCCAAGCCGACGCCTGCCAGGAGGAACCCGGGAAAAAGGAACAGAAAACGGGGGCTGAACAGCAGCAGGAACCGCAGGTGACGCCAGCCGTCGCGCCAGCTTCGCAAATGCGGCGGACGACTGCGACCATCTGGCGACAGGGTTGTCGGCACTTCGGTGATCCGAAGTCGCTGAATCGTTGCCTTGACGACCATCTCGCTGGCAAACTCCATCCCGGTTGTCCGGAGACCGAGAGCCATGATGGAGGCCCGATTAAAGCCGCGCAGCCCGCAATGAAAGTCCCGGACCGGACTGGCAAAGAACAGTCGGCCGATACCGGACAGAACCGGATTACCCAGATAGCGATGAAGCGGCGGCATCGCCCCCGGCGCGATCCCGCCCCGGAATCGATTGCCCATCACGAGATCGTATCCCTCACGCAGCTTCTCGACGAACAGCCCCAAACGGGAAAAGTCGTAGCTGTCATCGGAATCGCCCATGATGATGTACCGGCCCCGCGCCTCCCGAATGCCACCCAAGAGGGCAGCTCCATAGCCGCGAATGGGCACATCGACCACCCGCGCGCCGAGTGATCGGGCCAGATCCTGAGAACCGTCGGTGCTGCCGTTGTCACCAATGACGACTTCGCCACGTACCCCAATGTCGGCCAGGCCGCGCTGCGCCTTGATGATGCACTGCTCCAGCGTTTCAGCCTCGTTGAGGCAGGGCATGAGGACGGTTACTTCGATCTCCTCGATGGTCTCGGCACGAGACCCGGCAGTCACTGACACAGGTTGCTCCTCAAGTGGACTCCAAGCTCCTCAACACAGCTTACCGCGCTACCACGTTACGACTCACAGCAGACCTCGGCAACGGCCTCAGGCAACCCGCACCCGCCCGGACCCCGGGGCAAGCCCGTCGGCGACCCGATGGGCGTTGGCCATCAGCGTCAGGGTCAGGCCCTTGGCAGGCAGATACCGCAGGCTCGCGCCGTCGCCAACGTACACGTTTGCGGTGCCGTGGAGGCGCCCGTCGAGACCTGTCGTCAGCGGCCGCGGTTCCGACGAATAGGGCAACATCCCGCCGTAGTGGATGCTGCTCCCCGCGCCGGGATAAACGGACCGCACCGGCCAGCACCCCAAACGACGGACCTCCCGCTTGAGCATCCCTTCGGCCGCCCGCTGACGATCGGCTTCCGCTGTCGTTGTCCGGTAGTCGAACTCGAGCGGATCGTCACGAAGCGACGCAGCTTGCCGCAGCAGGCAGGTCTTGGTGGGTTCGGGGTGATCCTCGTGCTGCAGCACGAGGATCACCAGGCTCGTCGCGATGGTCCGGAACACAGCAATCGCATCCCGATAGGCACAAGGCGACTCGCGCAGCAGCCGGGCCAGCGGGAGACCGGTAAACGAGTAGAATTGCGCCTGGGCCAGATGCCGCTGGTCGCCGGTCGGATCGATCATTGCCGTCAACTGCGCAAGAGCATGAACACCCTGCTCAGGACCATCGCCCAGGCCACCGAGTCTGACGGTCGGTATCAGCGCATGCTCGTTGCATACCAGCGGAACGGGGCGGTCATAGTGACTCAGCGACCGCAGCACGATGCGCGTGGTGCCCAGGGCGCCCGCAGCGAGCAGCACCGTTCGAGCTCGGCACGTCACCATTTCACCAGTGGTGAGGTCGACCGCTTCGACCTCGACACCCTGCTCGCCCTGGTCGACCCAGCGGAGCACCAGCATGCCAGGTTGGTAGGTCAAGCCAGGGCGTTGCCGGAGTTCGTCGAGAACGACCGTGGGACGAAAAACGCTGCCCCCATGATTGGCCCAGAAATCCAAGCCGTACCCGGGGTTGGGCTGACGAGATCCGATCGATTCCGTCAGCATCGCCAACAGCGGACGACCGAGTCGCAGGCCGCGCGCATGGAAGCTGTCCCGGCGGCGCTGATACGCAGCAAGCACGGCGCAGGCGTTGCGATCAGGGGCGGGTGGGCCCTGAAGCGGCCGGACCGAACCGCGCCAAGGCGTCAGATCGTCGTTCATTTCGCCGGAGAGACCGATCTGTCTCGCAACCGCGTCGTAGTGCGGCGCCAGCCGGTCGGCGTCCAAGCCACTCATCTCGCACTCGTGCCGGGTGTACGGAAACGACACCGCACCCCAGGCCTCACCGAGGCCGCCGGCTGCGAGGCTTTCGATAGCCGCGAATCCGTCCGCGGCCGCCGGAAACAGCTCCTTCGCACGCCGAAAGACGTGCTGACGGGGCGGAGTGGCCTGAGCGAGCGGACCGGTCGCGCCGAGCGCAACACCCTCGTAGTCGTCACCGAGGATGTAACGATGCTGCTCTCGATCTTCATGGCGGAGCGACAGAAATGGTCGCGCCGGAACGTCGTGCGGGTAGCGATCCTCAGGCAACGACGCGTCCATCAGTGTGACTTCACGCCCCAGCTCCAGCAGGCGTCCCGCCGCCGTGATGCCACTGGGCCCGGATCCAACCACGAGAACGTCGGCAATCATGCAGCCCCGCCCCGCGCAAGCAGAAACCGGCGCAATGGGAACCCAATCAATGCGCGAGCAACGGCGATGACGCCGACGCCCAACAGCGTGGCAATGCTGGCAGCACGGGATCGCGACTGCGGCAGGAATCGGTCGGTGGTTTCCACGCTCGCCTCGAGTATCGCAGCCAGCATCAGCAGGCGATCCCGCAAACCGTCTCGCGTTCGGACCAGCGCCCCGGCCGCATCGAGCGCACCAATCAGGCGCGGATGACGGAGGGCAAACGCCGTCACCTGATCGGGAGCCGAGTCACGCAGCAAGCGGCGATGCGCCTCGACGTACCGATCGACGATCTCCTCAGGAACCGTCGTACCCAGGAGGTATGCGCCCAGGATCCGGGCTTCGCGGTGCAGAGCCGTTCCAAAGATGCGATCCAAGCCATCGGCGAGCGACATGGGCGCGAAGCCGAGATCGTATCCAGCCCGGGCCAGATCCATCGCCGTATCCTGGTTGGAACCGAGCACATTGCTGACGGTAACGGGCGGGCGCGGCAGGACCATCGCCAGGGCGCGGGCACCGGCAAGCGCGAGCCCGAAGGGCACATGGAGCTTGGGTCGGATCCCCACCCCGCAGGCAACCCCGATCCGGTCCAGCAGCTCGTCGAGAGAGACCTGATCCGGCCCGCCAATGTCGTAATCGGTCGCTGGCGTTCCCTGGCGGACGGCACACTGCGCCAACAGGCTCGCAACATCGCCGACATAGACCGGCGCCGAACGCCACCGTCCGTTGCCCAGCACAGGGACCACAGGAAGCCGGCGAACGAATCGGTGCAGGGTTCCGAAGATGCCGTCGCCGGTTTCGCCGTACACGACGCTGAGATGGAGCACCGTGACATCGAGCCCGGACGCTCGGAACAACGCGTCAGCTTCTGCCTTGGTTCTGCCGTAGGCTCCCTTGCGGGGTATCCGAGCAGACTGAGTACTCACGACAACGACGCGCGGCACCTCCTCCTGCCGGCAGGCAGCGATCAGGTGCCGCGCCCCCCCGACATTGACGTCCTCACTGTCGGGTTCGTCACGCAGGGCCGCCGCGAGGTGGACCACCGACCGGCAGCCTCGAACCGCCTTCAGCACTGCGGCCGGATCACGAACGTCCCCGAGCACGACTTCCGCGGAGGCAACCGCCGAGTCGACCGGGGCGCTGCGCACCAGTACTCGAACGGGCCGATCGGCCTCGACCAGCGCACGAACAACCCTCCGGCCCAGAAAGCCATTGGCTCCTGTTACCAGGATCGGACGGTCGGGCCGATCAACCATTCAATCGGCCCTCGGAGGGGAAGGATATCTGAATCATTCGAGCCTTTGGCCAAAGGCAATATCCGGGCCGAGCCTGAAGGGACGTCGAACGCCCCTGAGAACCGTCCCGGGCCGGAAACCTGTTGCAAAGCCTCGACGATAGTGTGGAACCGAACCTCTCGGCCTACTCCCAGGCGTCGTGAAAGAGCTGAGCAGGCGAGCCCCCGGCCGCGCGATCGAGGTCCGGCGCGTCCTCACCACCGGACGGGTCGATCCGCCGATACCGCCGATCGTGAAAGATGAGGGGTTCACGTGGCGGCAGGCCGAGGCAGCGATCGCCGACCTCGAGCGTCACGATGTAGTGATCGCCGCCATCGAGCACTGCCGCGATGGTACATGACAACGCAAGGGCCGCTCCCTCCATCCGATGAACGTGGCCCCACGGAACGAAGCGGTGCGGAGGTGGCGACTCGCCCTTCCACGAGCCGGCATAATAGGTTGACAATGCCTGCTGATCCGCCCTCAGGACGTTGATGCTGCAGAGTCGGCCGAACGCGAGGAGAGACCCCATCCGCGCCTGCTTACCGACGCACAGCAGCACCAGTGGAGGGGTGAGCGACAGCGAGGTGAACGAACCGATGGTCATGCCCTGTATCCCGCCGCCATCAGCAATAGCCAGCACCACGACACCCGTCGGGTACTGGCTCATCGCCTCTCGAAAGGCAGCGGGCTCGATCGTCACAGCGGCTGCCCACCTTCCAGCAGCGCCTCGAGCCGAAAGAACGGGGCCGGATTGAGCAAGCGCGTCTCCTGACTGTCGAGCAACGGGTGGATCTTGGCGAGATAGCCGGGCCACCGCGGGTCGGCACGCATCCGCTCGCGGCACTCCGTCCGATGCTCGTAGCTTCGATAGGCCCAGAGATGCACGACCTGGTTGAGCGGGCCGATCTCCGTGACATAATAGCCGACGCAATGCGGCAGGTACTCTCGCTGTACTGGCAACCCCTCCGCCTCGTACACCGCGAGGTACTCAGCCAGCTTGCCCATCCGAAACGTGTAGGTCCGCTGCTCGACGATCATGCCTCACTCTTCCAGAAAAGGAGTCTCGCCTTCGCCCCGAAGGCGGATGTCGAACCGAAAGTGCCCCGGCGTCGGCTCGGGCACGAGCATCAACCGGCTCCGCAGGGCAGCATCGATCGCCGCAAGCTGAGGATCGCCGGCCGCGGTCTCGTCGGGAAAGAACGCCTCCGTTTCGAGCGGGCGCATCAGCCCGGATCCGAGCAGCCGGAAACACAGATGCGGAGCCCGCACCGATCCTTCCGGTCGCCCGGGCCGGAAAGTACGAAAATGGTAGCATCCTTTGCCGTCCGTCCAGACTCGGCCCCAGCCCCGAAAGCGGTCTGTCGCTCCGGAACGCCGGCCTGCCGGATCCGCCTGCCACAGCTCGACAATGACATTGACGACCGGCTGGCCTTCACCATCGACGATCTGCCCGTGAATCTCGATGGCGTCGCCGTCGATCGGCGACCCGTCCCGTCCAACGGTGAGATCGCCGTCGGCCGGCCCGATGAAGGCTGTCGGAAAGAACGGTCCCGTGGTGTGCCATGCCGTGCCCGTCATGGGTGATCGTCCTCCAGAGGCGTCTCTCGCCCGCCCCCCAGCACGAAATCATGGCGGAAACCCAGCGCACCATCGGGCGTCGACAGCTCCGCATCGAAAACGGACACCAGCCTGGCCCGGGCACGATCGTCCCGAATGCTGTTGAGCAGCAGGTCGTATCGGTTGAGCGGCTCGCCCGGAAAATACATCTGGGTCACGAGCCGTTTGCCAAAACCGTCGCCGAAGATGGAGAAGTGGATGTGCGGCGGGCGCCACCAGCCCGCCAGCTGTCCCTCGCCATCGTACGGGACCGCGTACCCACCAGGCTTGATCGTGCGCAGCTGGTAGCGGCCCTCCGCATCGGTCACGATC
Organism: Gemmatimonadales bacterium; assembly: GCA_019637315.1. Classification (NCBI taxonomy): domain Bacteria; kingdom Pseudomonadati; phylum Gemmatimonadota; class Gemmatimonadia; order Gemmatimonadales; species Gemmatimonadales bacterium. Next base: position 101,849 of record JAHBVU010000005.1, on the reverse strand, counting down.
CGGCCGACGCCCTCGAAGTTGGGATCCACAGGCACCGGCGACGGGTCGGCCGCGTGAATGTACTTGCCCGCCGAGTTGGCCTGCCAGCATTCGAGCAGGGCGCGGCGAATCGGTCGACCCGACTCGTCCAGAACCCGCCCGGTTACCAGAATCAGCTGACCAAGCGCCCGCGGCCGACCAGGGGAGACCACGGACAGATCACAAGTCGGCGGAAACGCGGCCAGCTCTGGTCCAAAAGACGCGGGCGCCTCAACCGGCGCATGCCGCGGCCACGGCAGCGCCTGCGGAGCCCTGAGCAGGCTCTTGCGATAGCCAGGCACCGAGCGCGGCGGCTGGGTCGGGTCGTCAGAACGCCCCGTCATCGAACCTCCGTCATCTGAACAGCCATCCCGGCGATACGGACCTGGTCGAGATCGACGCCAAGGCCGGGACCCGCTGGCACCCTCACGGCACCGTCCTGAATGGCCAGCTCGGCGGTTACGACATCCTCGCTCAGCGCGTGGTAACCGCAATCATTGGCTCGGCGGATCCCGGGAAACGCCGCGGCAAGTTGGAGATTGGCCGCGGTTCCGATTCCAGTCTCGAAGAGGCTGTGAATCGCAACCTCGAACCCGAGCGGCTCCGCTGCATGCACCAGCGAACGAAACCTGCCGACGCCGCCCCAGAGATACAGATCGGCCAGAATGACATCGACCGGACGGCTGCGCACCGCGGCAGCCAGGTGGTCCGGCTGAATGATGCACATGTTGGTCGCGATCGGAGTCCGCACCTTGCTCCGCAGCCTGGCAAGCCCCGCCTGGTCGTCGGTCGGGTCCTCGAAGAACTCGAGTCCGAGGTCATCCATCGACTGGCAGAGCCCGATGGCTTCGGCTGGAGGATATCCCGCGTTGGGGTCGAAGCGGAGCGCGGCATCAGGAAAGCGCTGGCGGAGCGAGGCCATGACAGCCCTGTCGAAGGCCGGGCTGACCGCGGCACTCTTGTACTTGAAGCAGCGAAACCCGTACTGCTCGGCCTGCCGTACCGCATACTCGACGACGGCATCGACCCGGCCGAGATCGCTGAACAGCCGGGTCACCTCGGCACGCGGCATCGGGCGATCGAGCATCAGCGCAGGGAGGGGACACACCAGGGGCACGGCATCCCTGCAACGACCGCCAAGCATCCCACCGAGCGAGCTGCCCGCAAGGCGAGCACTGAGATCCCAGAGGGCAAGATCCAACCCGCCCGCCACAGACCAGCCTGTCCGACCCAAGCGGTTATCGAAAACGGATCGCGCAAAGCGGCGTTCGACGACTCGGCGATCGAACGGGTCCGCACCAACCAGCCCCGTCGCCAGCTGTTCGGCCAGTTGGAAAGCTTCGGTCGTGCCGTGGGCTTCGCCGTAGCCACGGAAGGCGCCGTCGGACGTCTCGAGCTCGATGACCGTACGGAAGGTGTCCTGCATCACGTACATCGAACTCAGATATACCATCCGAAGCGGAATCCGCACCCGCCACAGGCGGACGCGGCCGATCTGCCGGGAGCTCATGCTGGCGCCCTGCCTATCGAGAAGACAGGGCGCTGCGATTCCGCAGGCGTCCGTTGGATTTCCACCCCCCGCCCGAGCGTCGCCATCGGCAGAGCTTCCTGCACTGCGACCCCGATCGGCATGGCCGCGCTGCCGGGCGGTAGCTCGATGGCCATACCGATCTGGAAGATGCGACACATGGCGTCGAGCCGTCGCAGCGCAGGAACCGACCATATGCGCGGATCCACTCGAAGCCAGGCCACCGACGCCTCGGGCAACCACGCTGCGACCTCGTCAAAGCTGGCATCGCCCACCGCATGGCCGTCCACGCCCAGGGTGTCCGGATCAACGATCGAGTCCATACTCCGAAGCGAACCACCCAGCCACGAGGAGAGTGGAATGCCGGCGGCCTCTGCGCTCAATGCCGCAAGGCCAGTCTCGACAGCCGAGAAGGCGATCCAGTCGAGACCGCCATGGGCCGGACGGTCCGCCCAGCGCTGGTTCTCCGAGAGGAGGGGACGGTCGAGCTGCCGGACGAGGCGCTCGCCGAGACGATCGGCTACGCCGGGAGCATTCGTGGTAACGGTCTCGCATTGGTTGCTGCGGTCATCCACGAGGACCAGGACAAGCTCGCCGCCGACCTCGACTGCGGAGGCGTGGACGAGAACCCGGTCATCGAGCACGAGGCACCTTGGCCAGATCGGGTACCGGTTCGCCCTTTTCGATACGTACCAGCCGCGCGGCTTCCGCCCGCTCGAGTTCGAGGGCACGATCCGCCACCTGCGCTGCGAGTGCGTACGGCACAATCACGACTCCAGCGTCATCGGCAATGACGAGATCGCCAGGATGCACGGTGATTCCGGCGATATCGACCGGCTGATTGACGGCTACGGTCTCGAGACGGTACTTCCCCGTAATCGGGCTCCGCCCGCGCGACCAGACTGGATAGCCGAGTCGAGCAACCGAGACAGTATCGCGGACGGCACCGTCGACGATGGCGCCAGCTTCGCCCTGCCGCAAGCCGATGGCCGCCGAGATTCGCCCCATGCTCGAGATCCCTGAGACACCGGCAACGACCAGGACATCGCCCGGCTCAGCCTGATTGTGTGCTTCGATATCAGCGAGGCGCACATCAACTTCACGCACGCGTCGCTGGATTTCATCCGGTGACGGTGGCGACGCATCCCGAGCGATGTGTCGGACCGTGAGCGCCCGCCCGACCAGGGTGGAGCCCGGTACCGTCGGGCACAGCACGGTGGCTGGCACGGCGCCGGCCATACCGAGCCCATCGAGAATATCGGAGACGACGCTCGAGGCATCGCTGATGTCCCGAAAGACCTCGAGCACCCGATCCGGCACCGGCGGCACCGGACGCACTCCAACGCGATGGGCCGCCAGGCGTCCGGTGAGCGGGCGCGTCATCTCAACGCCGCGACCCGCGCGCGAGCGGGCCGAACCGCTGCTCAGGAAGCCCCGTCACACCGGGCTTGACCGCAAACAAGCCGCCGGCCATGGGTTGCTCCGCACGCTCCTCCGGCGTCAACCGCTGCCAGGCCGTGGTGATGTAGAGCGTATCGAGTGCCGGCCCGCCGAAGGCACAGCAGGTCGCGTTGCGTACCGGCAGTGTGACGATTCGATCGACGGTGCCGTCCGGACGGTATCGCACGACGCGGCCGCCGTTATACTCGGCGTTCCAGAGGCAGCCCTCCGCATCGACCGTCGAGCCATCGGGGCGCCCCGGTCGACCGGTCAGATCCACCAGGACCCGGTCCGGGCCGAGCCGTCCCGCCTCGAGGTCGAAGTCGAACACCTGGATCTGAAAGCGGTAGGTATCGGCGAAGTACATCTGACGTCCGTCGGGACTCCAGGCCGTGCTGTTCGGCACCACGATCCCATTGAAGAATCGCTCGACGTGGCCGTCGGGATCGAGACGGTAGAGCGACCCGGTCGGCGACCGATCGCCGGTGTTCATCGTGCCGCACCAGAAGCGACCGGCCCGATCGACGCGGCCGTCGTTGAACCGGTGCCCGTTCGGAACATCGCCGGGCGAGGCAAACGGCTCCAGCGTTCCGGTCTCAGGATTCACCAGCCAGAAAGCAGTCTCCAGCGCAGCAAGCAGCAGATCGTGATCTACTACGAAGGCGATCGACCCCACCATCTCCGGCAACGGGACCGATCCGTGCTCCCCCGTGTCCGGCTCGAACCACCAGATCAGCGGGGCACGCGTGTCGACCCAGTACAGCCGCTGCCGCAGCTCACACCAGATTGGACTCTCGCCCAGGTGGTTCTCGACGGGCAGCACACAGGTCGCAACGAGATCGGTCATGTTCGGTGCACCACATTGAGGAGCGGCTCACCGCGAGCAAGCCGATCGAGATTGGACGCGATGGTGGCCCAGCGCCGATTCACCATCCCGATCGTCCAGGCCGACGAATGTGGCGTCATGTAGACATTGGCCAGCTCATGGAAGGGATGGCGCGACGGCCGAACCTCCGGAGACTCCGGCGTCGGATACCGATACCAGGCGTCCAGTATCGCACCGCCAATTCGGGCCGAGGACAGGGCATGGTACAACGCATCCTCATCGATGATCTGACCACGCGCCACGTTGATCACAACCGCGGTCGGGCGCAGCAAGGCCAGTTCGCGCGCACCGATCATTCCCGTCGTCTCCGGCGTCAGCGCAGCGGTCACGACAAGGAAGTCGACCTGCGGAAGAAAGTCGTCGAGTCGGGCAGCGCCTCCGAACCAGTCGACTCCTGGCGGCAGCGACCGCTCGGTGCGACTGCACACCATCACCGTCGTATCCATTGCCTTGACGCGCGGAACCAGCGCCTGGGCAATGTGCCCAAACCCCAGGATGCCAACGGTCTTTCCTGCCAGCTCGTCCTGATATGGTCCTGCGGTCCGCCCGCCCAGGTGCCACGAACCATCGACCCGGAAGGAGCGCTCTGCCTCCATGAACCGTGAGCACCACTGTAACATCGCCAGCACAACATACTCGGCGATCGGCACTTCATGACCGTAGGCGTTGCACACCTGACATCCGCGCGGCAGGTGTTCCAGATCCACTCCATCGTAGCCGGCGCCGCCGACCTGGAGCAGTTCGAGCCGGGGCGCCTGAGGCATCGAGCGATCGTATCGCATCGAGATCGCAGCCCGCGCCTCGAGCAGGCCCGCCTCCACTGCCTGGTACGGCAGCTCGTCCGGCAGCGGAATGAACTCGATCGGCTCGGTGACCAGGGCCTCGAGCCGTTCACGCTGAGCGGTGGCGAGCGATCCGAGCAGGGCAACCTTCACTCGAGGTCGCCGTCCGTTGCGGCCCGGGCCAGGAAGCTGCGAACCTTGTCCATATATACGGTCCGATCGTGGCTGTTGACCAAGGCACCCGCCATCCGGACCGGGTCGCCGAAAAAGTACCGCTCGTACAGTACCTGCCGTGTTCCGAACGCCGAGATGGCGGTGTCCCAGGCCAGACGGAACAGGGGAATCCGGTCGAGCGCTTCGAGGCGCGCCGCCTGAAAGTAACGCTTTACATCCTCGATCAGCGGTCCGTTGACGTCCGCCTCGGTCGGCATCGCAACGAGACCCGCTGCCCCGAGCTGCTGGATGATCTCGATCATCCGCGGGTAGAGCCGCGGATACAGGTTCCGAGCGGCGTCGAGCGGATCCCACACCGGACGCATCACACCATATTCGTCGAGCGCGGCGCCGGCCTCCGCAGCAACTCGGAACGCGCGCATCGTTTCCAGATTGACCCAGATCTCAGCCAGCTTCTCCTGGACATGCTGGAATTGCTCGATGGCAATTGCGTCGACCATCATCGACGCGAGGCCGAGGAGATACTCCGTCTTGGCGATGTTCTTGATCAGCACCTGATGGGCCATGTTCGCCAGCGCCCCGGTCTTCTGGTAGGCGGCATTGCAACGGGCCACATCGCGGTAGAGAAAGACGCGCTCCCATGGCACGAAGACGTCGTCGAAGATCACGACCGCATCGTTCTCCTCGAACCGCGAGGCCAGGGGATGATCGTAGTGCGAACGCCCATGGTCCACGGTTTCCCGGCAGAGAAAGCGCAGGCCAGGCGTATCCGTCGGAATCGAAAGCGCGTACGCGTAACGCTGATCTTCCTCCGTATTCCGGAGAAACGTCGACGGAAACACCATGATCTCGTCGGCAACAGGCAGCGTGGCAAGCATACGGCAGCCGCGTACCACGATCCCGGCGTCGTTCTCGTCCTTGACCTTGGCGGCCAGGAACGGATCGGCCTGCATGGCCGCGTGCACCGAGCGATTGGCCTGCGGGCTGCTCAGCGTATGGGTCAGGCAGAGATCGTGGTCACGGATATAGGCGTGATAGGCCCGAATGTTGTCGCCGAAACGCGGGTCGGCTTCACCCAGGAACGCAGCACCCGCTGCGTAACCCGAGATCGACCGATTGATGTAGTCGGGTAGCCGTCCCATCATGCCCAAGGTGGCGCCGGTCCAGTGCTCCATCGACCGACCGACTGCCTTCAGGTCCTCGCTGGTGGTCGGATTCTGAAAAGAGCGCCCAACCCGAAACGGTCCGCCAGGGGAATCGAAGAGAGTCCGCTCCGGATCCTGCCATTGCAGATCATAGAGGCGGGCCAGCGTGCGGACCCCGCCTGCAAAGCCAGGGGAAGTTGTAGGATCCTTTACTGGCTCGCCGCGATGCCACAGAGATGGCGGCCTATCTCGAAGTCTTTCAATGACTTGAGACCCTCTTCGCGCTCCTGACGGAGACTGGGAGCTCATTCTAGCACCTTGATTGTTGAACAATTAAGATATATTCACAGGGACTTCATGCAAGCCATTGACCGCGGGTTGTTTATTGAAGGGAGATTGTTCAATCAAATGGCAACTCACTTGCCCGGGGCGCCTCGGAGGCAAGCAACCTCGCGAGGCGCGATGACATCTCCAGCTGACTGGCAACCCAACGGCTCACTGGGCGAGGCCAACCGGGCCGATATCGCAGCCCATACGCTTGCATCCCGGATTCTCCGGGGCGAGCTTGCTCCCGGCACCCGCCTCCCGGAAATCGAACTCGCGGCGGCGCTCGAGGTGTCCCGAAACACGCTGCGCGAAGCGATCAAGATCCTGGCGGCGCGCGGGCTGGTCCAGTTGCAGCGGCATCGCAGCGCCACCGTGTCAACGCTCTCGGCCGACAGCGTCAGAGATCTCTACCGGATGCGCCGCCTGTTCGAGCTCTCGGCCATCGAGGCCAGCACAGGACGGCCGGCGGAGGGGTTCCACGAAATCGGGGCCGCGATCGAGCAGCTGACCCAGGCAGCGACTTTCGACGACCCGGCGGCGATCATCGAGGCGGACCTGGCCTTTCACCAGGCTGTGGTCCGTCTCCACGGCAGCGAGCGGATCCAGCAGGCGTTCACGGCGAGCCTCGACGAGCTGCGGCTCGGCCTGGCGCTGCTCGACGCACGGACCGAGCCGACCCTGGGCGGCCTGGTGGACGACCATCGAGCCATGTATGGTCTGCTGCTGCGCGGCGAACAGGACGGCTGTCGAGATTTGCTTGGCGCGCACCTTGTCGCGTCGGAAGAACAGGTCCTGACGGCGCTCGAGCGAGCCGGAAACGGAGGCTCGAACCACGCGCACTGAACAACTTTGATGGGGAGGTTTGGTGTCATCCGATCCGATTCACGACGGCAACGTCTCCAGCACCCTGGCTGACGGCATCGCCACGATCACCTTTGGTCACCCCAAGAGCAACTCCCTTCCTGGCGCCCTGCTCGGCAAGCTTGCCGACACCATCCGGGAGGCCGGCAACGACCCCGCCGCCCGCGTCATCGTCCTGCGAAGCGAGGGCACCGGGCCATTCTGCGCCGGCGCATCGTTCGACGAGCTCCGCGCCGTCAATGATGCCGCAGCCGGTCAGCGATTCTTCTCGGGTTTTGCGGGAGTGATCCTGGCCATGATCCGCGCGCCCAAGTTCGTGCTGGCGCGCGTCCACGGCAAGGCGACCGGTGGCGGCATCGGCGTGATCGCGGCAGCCGACTGGTCGATTGCCACATCGGGCGCCGCACTCAAGCTGAGCGAGCTCGCCGTCGGGATCGGACCGTTCGTGGTGGGGCCGGTCATCGAGAAGAAAATCGGGCTGGGCGCCTACGCCGCGATGAGCGTCGACGCCGACTGGCGCTCCGCCGAATGGGGTGCGCAGCACTCGCTCTACGCCGAAGTCCACCCCTCCGTGGCGGAGATGGACGCCGCCCTCGCCAAACGAGCCGCGTGGCTGGCATCGTGCAACCCGCTGGCCATGGCGGGGATCAAGGCCGTGTTCTGGGAAGGCACTGAAGGTTGGGATGAGCTGCTCGCCAAGCGCGCAGCGATGAGCGGCGGCCTCGTGCTGACGGAGCCGGCTCGCGCCGCGATTGCCGCGGCGTTCAAGCGCTAGCTCAGAAGACGATCTTGACGATGCGCCCCGACGGTCCGGTCAGCCAACCAATACCCGTCGGGGAGAACCCGATTCCCCAATAGTTACCTCCGTCGAGGAGGAGCCAGGTCTCGCCGTGATCCTCGGTCCAGGCCGCCCCCTTCGGACCCACCGCAACGACGGTTTTCGGATGGAGTGGCACGTAAGCTAACCCGTACACCGCACCAGGAAACGCCGGCCGACCCGCCAGCGCCCAGCTACGACCGCCGTCGATCGTCACCACCACGTTGTCGAGATAGGCATCCGGCGCACCGAGGTCCCCACCCGCGGCCATACCGAGCAGGTCGCCAGCGAATGCCAGAGTGGCAATGCCAGAGGCTGGCGCCGCATTGAAGATCGGAGTCCCGACCGCACGGGATTGGTCGACTCCGAATCGCAGCACCCGCCCGCCAACCGCAGTGCCGACCCAGGCGCTCAAGTCCGAACGCATCACCAGGCAGGTCCCGCTCGCTGCGAACGCACCTTCTCCGGCGAGGGGACGGATCATGCCGCCCGGCGGAGTATAGGCCGCCCAGGTCCGCCCACCGTCCGCTGTTCGAATCAAGGGGAAGGTGTCGCCGACCGCATCGCTGAACGCGATCCCGATCTGCCCGTGAAAATCGAAGCAGTCGAAGAATGCTTCCGGGATCCGGTTAGTGTAGGTCAGCAGCCAACTGGCCCCGCCGTTGTCCGTCCGGTACACCCGGGAGCGGTCGCCAGGGCCGGCGGCAAGCACCACGGCATGGTCCGCATCGAAGGCATGGATGTCCCGAAACTCGAGCGAATCCGCGCCTGGCACGGCCCGCACCGCCCAGGTAGCACCGCCGTCCGTCGTCCGAACCACGGTACCGCGAACCCCGCTGGCCCAGACAACACGATCGTTGACCACCGACACCGCCTGCAAGCGGGCCGTGGTGCCCGACGATTGCACCTCGAGCCGCGGGCCACCCTGCCCGGCCAGGAAAGCCGGCACACCGAGCCCGAGCACCAGCACAGTCAGGTTCCGCATTCTCACCTCACGGTTCGCGACAACCAATCCCTCAGCACAGCAAGCGTAGCCTCCGGTCGCGCCTGCGGAAACAGGTGGCCTGATCCCTCCAGAACGATCGACTCCGCCCACGGCACCGCCGCCTCGAACTCGGCACGAGCCTCCGGCCCGAATGCGTCTGACTCCGCTCCGGAGACCAGCAGGATCGGCAAGGCCGGATCGAGCCGCGCAACATTCTGCCAGGTGTCCACCTTGTACGAGCGGTAGTAGTAGGCTTCCCAGGCCGGCGACCAAGCGAGATCAAAGCCCCCCGACCCATCGGGGCGCAGCCCGCCGTCGGTGTACCACGCCAGCGCCGAGTCGGACCAGTCGGCAAAAAGCCGTCGGCCACGCCACGCCTCGAACGCCTCCTCGCGGGACGAAAAACGGCTGCGGCGCTTGATTGCCTGCCGAGCGAGCGGATGGCCGTCCGGCTGCCAGTCGGCCCCCTTGGCACGCGCATACTGCTGCATTCCGCTGCTCGGGAGAATCACCGGATCGAGCAGTACGAGGGCTCGGAACAGCGACCGCTGCATCGTTGCAGCAACCAGCGAGGCCACCGCGCCAAAGGAATGACCCACGGCAACGACATCGCTCCAGCCGCGCTCCTCGATCCCGGCCACGAGATCCACCGCCAGCTCGCTCCAGTCCCCGTTGTCTGCGGGCGGATCGCCGGCGGATGGCCAGAGCGCGCGTGGCGGGAGCGTCACGCAATGGTACTGCGCCGTCAGCCCTTCGAGAATCGGTCGATAGGTCTCCAGCGGAAATCCGTTGGCCGGAGCCCAATGCAACACCTGCCCGGCGCCGCCATGGTCGATCATTGGGTAATTCATCTGCCAGGAAGGATTGCGCCATCGCCGGTGCGTAGCAAGATCTGAAGGGGTATCTTGCGAGATCGCAGCCTGCTCTCGGCCCAGCTCACCCCAATCTGTCGACCTGATGACTATGAGGAATGTCCGTCAACCGCAATCTCGTTCGGTCGCGACTGCGGTCGCCATCCTGGCAGCCCTGTGGCTGGTTTCCCTCTGGACGCTGGTCGCCGCACCCCTCGCAGCCCAGAGGGGACTCTCACCGGAAGAGCGGCGGATTCGCCAGGCCGTCGACGCGCACTTCGACGGCGCGGTGACCCTGCTCGAGGAAACGATCAACATCCCGAGCGGCACACTCAACTTGGCCGGCGTCCGCGAGGTCGGACGCGTCTTCCGTCGCGAACTCGATGCGATTGGCTTTACGACCCGTTGGGAAGAACTGCCTCCAGAGGTCAACCGTGCCGGGCATCTCATCGCCGAGTGGCAGGGGCCGCGCTTTCGACCCGGCGGCAAGCGACTGCTCCTGATCGGGCACCTCGACACCGTGTTCGAGAATGAATCCGAACGCTTTGTGCGCACCGACAGCGTTGCCAGCGGCGCAGGGGCGGTGGACATGAAAGGCGGCAACGTCGCCGCAATCTTGGCGCTCAAGGCCCTCAAGCAATCAGGGGCCCTCGATGCCACCTCGATCATTCTCATCTTCACGGGCGACGAGGAATCGGCCGGACGGCCGCTCGAGGTATCCCGCAAGTCTCTGATGGACGCCGCCCGCCGAAGCGACCTTGCCCTGGCCTTCGAGGGCGGCGATGCGCACAATGCAACCATCGCCCGTCGAGGCGCTTCGATGTGGGTGCTGACGACCACCGGCAATCAGGGCCACTCGTCGGCCATCTTCCGCGAAACGCTGGGCTTCGGCGCCATCTACGAAAGCGCCCGAATCCTGAACGCGTTCCGGGAACAGCTCTGGAACCAGCCGTATCTCACCTTCAGCCCCGGCGTGATCCTCGGCGGAACCGAGGTCGAGTACGATACGGCCGCCGTGAGCGGCACCAGCTCAGGCAAGGTGAACATCGTGCCGAGACGGGTGGTGGCGCACGGCGACCTGCGCACCCTGACCCGCGGCCAGGAGGATTCCGTTCGTGCGGTCATGCGTGCAATCGTCGCGAACAACCTGCCAGGCACCACGGCAACGATCGAATTCGTCGACGGCTATCCGGGCATGCCTCCGACTCCCGGAGGGCGCGAGGCCTTGCGGATCTTTGATCAGGCAAGTCAGGACCTGGGGTATCCGGCGGTCGCGGCTCTTCCGCCAGAACGCCGCGGCGCGGGCGATATCGGCTTCGTCGCCGACATCATTCCCGGGCTGGACGGACTGGGTGTCGATGGATTCGGCGCCCATGCGCCATCGGAAGGGATCTACCTGCCCTCTCTTCGGATGGCGGCGCTGCGCGCGGCGGTCCTGATCAACCGCCTGTCGCGCCCCGCGCAGCCCGCCACCGACTGAGGATCAGTACCGGCTCAGGGAGGGATCCACGTCGCTCCGCCAAGCGAGGATCCCGCCCGACAGGTTGGTCACTTGCGTGTATCCCGCGTCCACCAACTGCTCGGCAGCCTGCAAGCTCCGCACTCCGCCCTTACAATAGACGACGACCTCACGATCGCGCGGAATCTGCTCCAGCGACCGACCCACCTCACCAAGGGGAATCAGCTCGGCCCCCTCGATCCGAGCGATGGCCCACTCATGCGGCTCACGCACATCGAGCAGGAAGAAGCTATCGCCCCGCTTCCGCCTGGCGTCGAGGTCAGCCGCCGAGATGTCGCGCACGCCGGACTTGGCAGGCGGGGCTTCGCAGGCCACGTCGAGATCGACCAGCTCCTTGATCTCACGCGTACCGCAGGCCGGGCAGTTCGGGTCCTTCCGCACCTTGAGCCGGCGGAACTGCATGTCGAGGGCGTCGACCAGCAGCAGCTCACCGATCAGCGGCCGGCCGATGCCGAGCACGAGCTTGATCGCTTCGGTCGCCTGAATCGTGCCGACCAGACCTGGCAGCACACCGAGCACGCCACCTTCGGCGCAGTTCGGGACCGCACCCGCCGGCGGCGGCACCCGGAAGAGACATCGATAGCACGGGCCATCCTTCGTCGCAAAGACCGAGGCCTGACCCTCGAACCGGAAGATGCTGCCGTAGGCGTTTGGCACACCCGTCAGCACGCAGGCATCGTTGACCAGGTACCGGGTACCGAAATTGTCGGTTCCGTCGACCACCACGTCATACCCTTCGATGATCTCGAGGGCGTTGTCGGCCGAGAGTCGGGTGTCGTAGCGTTCGAGCTTGGTGTACGGATTCAGGTTGAGCAGGCGCGCCTCGGCGGAGTCGAGCTTCGACTGACCGACCGTGCTCGTGCTGTGCAGAATCTGGCGCTGCAGGTTCGAGGCATCGACCGTATCGAAATCCACGATACCGAGATGACCGACCCCGGCCGCGGCGAGGTAGAGCGCCACCGGCGACCCGAGCCCACCGGCGCCAACGACGAGGATGCGCGCCTTCTTGAGCTGTTCCTGCCCGGCAAGCCCGACTTCCGGCAGGATGATATGGCGGCTGTAGCGAACCAGTTCGTCCTGGCTCAGCGTGCCAGCCGCTCGCGGAGCGACCGATGCCATGGCTTAGCCCCCCGCGATGGCCGACACGACACTGATGTCGTCGCCATCTTTGACCGGGGTGTCGAGTCCGCTCAGGAAGCGAGCATCTTCGTCGTTGACATAGATCGTCACGAACGCGTTGGCCGGATCGGTCGCCTGCTCGAGCCGACGACCGAGTTCAGGATAATCACGGGTCACGTGACCGAGCGCCTCGCCCAGGGTGGCGCCGGCAACCGTGTGAGCTTTGAGACCGCCGGCGTGACGCGCGAGAACGGTGGGAAGCGTGATGGTAACAGCCATGGTAGTACTCCGTTCTCTAGTGTTGGTACGCGTCCACGACCTTCGCGACCTCGCCCAGCTTGCTCGAGACCACGGGAATGTCGAAGACGTCGGGTGACACGGCATCGGGCGTCTTGAGCCCGTGCGCCGTGACGCAGATGACGACCTCGTCATCCGCCTTGAAGTGCCCTTTTGCAGCAAGCGCCTGCGCCGCGGCGGCGGTGACGCCGCCTGCCGTTTCCGTAAAGACACCGGTGGTCTCGGCCAGGATCCGGATCGCCTTGATCAGGTCCTCATCGGACACGGCCGCAGCCCAGCCGCCGCTGTCGCGGATGCACTGGGCCGCCCGGGCGCCGTCCGCCGGCGCGCCAATCGCGAGTGACTTGGCGATCGTATTCGGAATCACCGGGGTGATCGTCGTGGCGCCGCTCTCGACCGCATTGACGATGGGCGAGCAGCCTGACGCCTGGGCGCCATACAGTCGCGGCGCCGGATCGTCGACCAGGCCAGCCGCGCGGAACTCGCCGAAGCCTTTGTAAAGCTTCGACAGCAGCGAGCCGCCTGCCAGCGGCGCCACGACCGCCGTCGGCAGCCGCCAGCCGAGCTGCTCCGCAATCTCGAAGGCAACCGTCTTGGAACCCTCACCGTAGTAGGGGCGCAGATTGACGTTGACGATGCCCCAGGCATAGCGATCAGCCAGCTGAGCACAGAGCCGGTTCACGTCATCGTAGTTGCCCTTGATCTTGAGGACCCGAGCGCCGGCCACTGCCGAGGCGAGGATCTTGGCGGGCTCGAGCGTCTCGGGCACCAGCACCCAGGCCGGGATCCCGGCGCGGGCCGCATGCGCAGCCACCGCGATGGCCAGGTTGCCGGTCGAAGCGCAACCGATGGTGGTGAGGCCGAGTCCGGCGGCGGCATTGATGGCGCTGGCAACGACCCGATCTTTGAACGACAGGGTCGGATGCGCCACCGTGTCGTTCTTGACCCAGGCCCGGGCCACGCCGAGCAGCGCGGCGAGCCGGGGCGCTTCGACCAGCGGCGTGAAGCCGGTATCGAGGGAGTAGGTCGGCTCGCCCAGAAACGGGAGCCATTCGCGGTAACGCCAGAGCGAAGGCGCCCGATCCGCGATCTCCCCGCGGCTCGGCAAACGCCGACTCGGATCGTAGTAGGGCTCGAGGGGTCCGAGACATTCCGGACAGACTGCCTGGGCAATCGGCTCATGCGAGACACCGCAATGGCCGCAAACGAGGGGAACCGGCTGAGTGGCAGCTTCCAGCGAAACGACGGTCAAGGGACTCTCTCCATCCCCACACGTCTCGTCGTCTCGAGGCACCCGGCAAACAAAAATCGCCCGGGTGCCAAAAGACACGCGAGCGCGTGGCTTTTTAGCGTTTGTTTAGCGTGGCCGCAATATGCCGCAAATTGCCACGAGCCAACAATTGTCCCTCAACGCTAACGCGCGGCCGCCAATCGCGCAAGAGGGGGGCTCTTGCGGCCTGAGAGTCCGTTCACTAGCTTGACGGCCATGTTCGCAACCAAGCGCACCGGCACGAAGTCCACGACCTTCATGACGAAGGGCGGCACGACCATGTGCAGCCGGCGCGGCGCGAACATCACAGACTGACGCAAGTAACCAGACTGGATTGTCCAACGCCCCGCGCCTCGAACGAGCGCGGGGCTTTTCATTTTCGAGGAGCGTTCTTGTGGCGTCCCGCATACCCGTTGCGATTCTTGGTGCGACCGGCACCGTTGGCCAGAAGCTGATTCGCCTGTTGGACAACCATCCCTGGTTCGAAGTCGCGGTGCTCACGGCCTCCGATGCGAGCGCCGGTCGTCCCTACGCCGAGGTGGTTCGCTGGCGTGAATCGACCGAGCTGCCGGAGCGGATCGGCAAGCTGGTCATCCAGTCGAGCACGGTCGCCGTCGACGTCCCACTCGCCTTCTCGGCGCTCGATACCCAGGCCGCAGTCACGATCGAGCCGATCTGGGCCAAGGCCGGCGTCGTGATCGTCACCAATGCCAGCCCGACTCGGATGGATCCCGATGTGCCGCTCGTGGTTGCGGAGATCAACCCGGACCATCTCGGCCTGCTGCCACATCAGCGCACGGCGCGCGGCTGGCCGGGTGCGATCGTTGCGAATCCGAACTGCACCACCACCGGACTCGTTCTCGCGCTGGCGCCCCTGCACGCACAGTTCGGAATCGACCGCCTCGTCGTGTCGACCATGCAGGCCATCTCCGGCGCCGGGTGGCCGGGTGTTGCTTCGCTCGACATCAGCGGTAACGTGGTTCCCTACATCGGCGGCGAGGAGGAAAAAGTCGAGCGGGAAACCCGAAAGATCCTGGGACGGCTCGACGGCACCGCAATCAGCGAGGCGGCGGTGCTCGTCAGCGCGCACACCAACCGCGTTCCGGTCATCGATGGGCACACCGAAACGGTGTCGATCGGCTTCAAGCAGCGGGTGACGCCGGAGGCGGTTCGCGAGGCGCTGGCGTCCTGGCGCCCCGACCCCCGCATTCTGGCCCTTCCTTCGACGCCGGAGTTCCCGGTCGTAGTCGACGACCGCCCTGATCGCCCGCAGCCGCGGCTCGACATCGAGCGGGGTCGCGGCATGACGGCAACGGTCGGCCGGATTCGCCCCTGCCCCGTGTTCGACATCCGCTTTGTCGTGCTGAGCCACAACACCGTCCGCGGCGCGGCAGGCGCCACGATTCAGAACGCCGAGCTCCTGGTCAGCGAAGGGATCGTGGCGCGATGATCATCGCCAAGTTCGGCGGCACCTCGGTCGCCGATGCCGCTGCCATCAAGAGATTGGTGAGCATCATTGCCTCCCGTCGCGAGGACCGGCCGGTCGTCGTGGTATCGGCGCTGGCGCGGATGACCGACGCGCTGCTCGATCTCGAACACGCCGGCGCCACGATCGACAATCGGCTCACCACCATTCTGGAACGCCATCAGACGGTCGCTGCCGAGCTGGCTCTCCCCCCTGCGGTGATCGGCCGCATCGAGGAGGATGTCAGCGCCCTGCGGCAATGGCTCCTCGTTCGTGCCGGCAGCCACTGGCGCCCGTTCGAGTCGGACCACGTGGTGAGCCACGGCGAACTCTGGAGCTCGCGCCTCGTGACCGCTGCGCTCGAGGCCGCAGGGGTGCCCAGTCGCTGGGTCGACGCGCGCCATGTGGTCGTAACCGATGCCCGGTTCACGAAGGCCGCACCACAGCTCGACGAGATCCGGCGTCGCGCCCGGCAAATCATCCCGCCGTTGACCGAAGCGGGCACGGTGCCGGTAACGCAAGGATTCATCGGCGCCACGGCGGATGGTCAGACCACCACCCTGGGCCGAGGCGGGTCCGATTACACCGCATCACTGCTGGGCGCTGCGCTCGATGCGCAGCGCGTCGAGATCTGGACCGATGTCGACGGCATTCTCTCCGCCGATCCGCGGATCGTGCCGGATGCGCACCTGCTGGCAGAAGCGAGCTACCATGAGGCGGCCGAGCTCGCGGCGTTCGGCGCCAAGGTGCTGCACCCCGCAACCCAGTCGCCGCTGGTGGATGCGGGGATTCCCTGCTGGGTCCTCAACTCGTTTGCGCCTGATCGGCCGGGCACACGCATCGTAGCGGGCGCGCGGCCGACCTTCGTTGGCAACTCGCCGGTGCGCTCGATTGCCTGGAAGCGCGGCATCACCATCATCAACGTCCGGGCGCCCCGGCGGCTTGGCGCGGTCGAGTTCCTCCAGCAGCTGTTCGGTGTCTTTGCCAACCATGGCGTGGCGGTCGATGTGCTCGCGTCGAGTGAAGTCAATGTCTCCGTCACCATCGACGGCAGCACCGAGCGGACCGGCCTACTGCGAGACCTCCAGGCCCTGGGCACCGTGACGGTCCTCGATGGTCGAGCCATCGTGGCGGTCATCGGCGTCGATTTGCGAGGCAGCCGAGGACTATCGGCGCGCTTGTTTCATGCGGTGCGCGACGTCAACATTGAGGTGATCTCGCAGGGAGCCTCGGAGATCAACGTCACCTTCGTGGTCCGCGAAGAGGACGGGCCGGCCGCGGTCAAGGCACTCCATCAGGAGTTCTTCTCCGCCGCCTGACCGAACGGCTCTCCGGGGGGAGCGTGCGTGCCGGAACTGCCAGATATCGCGACCTATGTCGAGGCGCTCGAGGAACGGATCCGCGGTCACGTGCTTCGTGACGTCAGACTGCGGACCCCGTTCCTGCTCCGCTCCGTCGACCCGCCGCTCAGCGCTGTGCACGGCAAGCGGGTCGACGGCATCCGTCGGCTCGGCAAGCGCATCGTCCTGGCCATGGAGGACGAGATCTTCCTCGTCATTCATCTGATGATTGCCGGGCGGCTCCACTGGAAACCGGTCGGTGCCGCCATTGGCAGCAAGATTTCGCTGGCCGCCTTCGATTTCGATAACGGCACCCTAACGCTCACCGAAGCGGGCAGCAAGCGGCGCGCCTCGCTCCACGCCGTCCGCGGGGCCGACAATCTTCGTGAGTTCGACCGGGGCGGGCTCGACCTCTTTGCGGCGACCGTCGAGAGCTTTCGGGATCGCATCATGGCCGGGAACCACACGCTGAAGCGGGCCCTGACCGACCCGAGAGCGTTCGACGGCATCGGCAACGCGTTTTCGGACGAGATCCTGCACGCCGCGCGGTTGTCCCCCCTCAAGCTGACCCGCCGGCTCACCGACGATGAAATCGGCCGGCTCTTCGACGCCGGTCGAACGGTGCTGGGCGACTGGGTTGCCCGCTTCAGACGCGACCGGGCCGGCGGATTTCCCGAGAAGGTCACCGCCTTCCGACCCGAGATGGCGGTGCATGGCAAGTTCGGACAACCGTGCCCCGATTGTGGCACCCCGGTCCAGCGGATCCGGTATGCCGACAACGAGACCAACTACTGCGCTCGCTGCCAAACGGAGGGTCGCCTCCTGGCCGATCGGGCCATGTCGCGCCTGCTCAAGCAGGACTGGCCCCGGTCGATCGACGAGTCGGACTGATCCCGCTCCGCCGTTCCAGTTGGAAACCTTCGGGAGCCGGAAGACGTAGATGGACGAGCCTCCGTCCCCTACGTCCGTCAATCGAGCTCGAGCGCCCATGTCGACTCTGCTTCGCGACCTCAGGCACGCCGTCCGAATGCTGGCCCGCCGGCCGGTCTTCACCCTGGTGATCATCGGCACGCTTGCCCTCGGTATCGGACTCAACACCGCAGTCTTCTCGGCCGTCGATGCCCTGATCCTGCGACCGCTCCCGGGGGTCGACCGGCCCAACGAGCTGCTCCAGCTCTACCGGAAGTGGCCCGGATCCGAGCACGGATCGAACGCCCCCGCCCACTATATCGACGTGCGCGACCGGACCAAGGACGTTTTCTCGAACGTTGCCGCCTGGTCCATCGAAGTGCTCAACCTCTCGGCCGACGGTCAGCCGAGACGGATCTACGGGATGATCGCATCCGCCAACTACTTCGCGACGCTCGGGGTGGTACCTCGTCAAGGCCGGTTCTTCGTGCCTGAAGAGGACATCGGCGAAGGCGCACATCGCGTCGTCGTCCTGAGTCACAAAGGCTGGATCGAGACCTTCGGCGGTGATCCGAACGTGGTGGGGCGCTCCGTCCTGCTCAATGGAATCGGCTACACCGTCGTGGGCGTTGCCCCGGAAGAGTTCCGCGGCACCATGCCGATCATCACGCCGACTCTGTGGCTGCCGCTCACACAAATCGCCGAGTCGCGGCCGGGAACCAACAACCCGTTTCAGACGCGGGGCAACAACTTCCTCAGCATAATTGCGCGTCCTGCGCCTGGGGTCACTGCGGGTGCCATCCAAGGCCGAATCGATGCCGTCGTCCAGCAGCTTCGCGAGGAGCATCCGGACGCCTACCGCGAGAGCGGCATCAACATCGTGCCGCAGTCGGAAGCCGGGTTTCATCCTGAAGTACGGGATGCCCAATACGGCCTGACCTCGATCGTCATGGCCGTCGTCGTACTGCTGCTGCTGATTGCCTGCGTCAACGTGGCCAACCTGCTGCTGGCGCAAGCGCGAGAGCGAAGCCGCGAGATGGCGATCCGCCTCGGGCTCGGCGCCAAGCGATCGGTCATCATTCGCCAGTTGCTGACCGAAAGCGTGCTGCTCTCGCTCGTGTCCGGCGTGATCGGCGTCGTACTCGCATGGTGGGCCATCGGACTGGCCAATCAGATTCGACTGCCGGTGGCCGTGGATATGACGCCGGGGCTCGAGGTCAACATCACGGTCCTGCTCTTTACCCTCGGCGTTTCGGTGCTGACCGGCGTGATCTTCGGGTTGGCGCCCGCGCTGCAGGCTACCCGCCCCGATCTCGTGCCTGCGCTCAAGGGCGAATCGCCCTCCGGAGGCAGCCGTTCGCGGTTGACCCGCGGTCTCGTCATCACTCAAGTTGCGCTGTCGATCATCCTGCTGGTGTCGGCCGGTCTCTTTCTGCGCAACCTGGAACACGCTACGCAGGTGGACAAAGGTTTTGACAGCAGCAACCTCCTGATTGCGGACCTGGACCCCGGCCTGCAAGGCTACTCGCGCGCTCGGACCGAACAGTTCTATCAGCAACTGATTGAGCGGATCCGGGCCAACCCGGCCGTTGCCGGCGTGGCGCTGATCAACGACGTGCAACTCGGCATCGGCAACAGCGACTGGGGCGTGCAGATCCCCGGGTACACACCGCAAACCACCGAGCGCATGTCGATCGACGCGGCGGTGGTGTCTCCCGACTACTTCAGTGTGCTGGGCACCCGGCTCGTCAATGGCCGCGAGTTCCGGGCGACGGACGACAGCTCCGCAGCACGGGTCATGATCGTCAATCAACGTTTCGTCGATCGCTTCTGGCCCGGACAGGATGCGGTCGGCCGGATCGTTCGCACCGGCGGTCGCGACTACACCGTCGTCGGCGTCGTCCCGACCGGCAAGTATCGTCGCCTGGGCGAGCCGCCGACCGCCTTCATGTGGGTGCCTCAATCGCAGTCGTGGCAATCGGGTATGTCGGTGCATATCCGGACCAACGGCGATCCGTTGGCGCTGTCGTCCCTGATTCGCAGCGAAGTCGCATCGCTGGACCCCAACCTGCCGGTCAGCAACATCCGATCGATGGAGCAGCATCTCGGTATTGCACTCATGCCAGCGCGGATCGCCGGGAGCGTGCTGGGACTGTTCGGCGTCCTGGGCCTGTTCCTCGCGTCGATCGGGATCTATGGCGTGATGTCGGGCGCGGTGGTGCAGCGCACCCGGGAAATCGGAATCCGAATTGCCATCGGCGCTGCAGGTACCGCTATCGTTCGGCTGCTGGTGCGGGAAGGCCTTGTCCTGGTGGGCATCGGCACCGGCATCGGCCTGGTCGGAGCTCTGGCGGCGTCCCGGTTGATTCGCGGCATGCTGTACGGAGGTAGCGGCATCGACGCCGCAACTTTCACTGCAGTTCCCCTGATCCTGGGGGCGGTGGCGCTGCTGGCGATCTGGATCCCGTCGCGCCGAGCCTCGACCGTCGATCCGATCGAGGCGCTGCGCAGAGAGTGACGACGACGCCTACTGCGGCTTCTTGAGCCAGCGGTAGACCACCAGGATTACCACGGCGCCGATCACGGACCCGATGAAGCCGACGTTCGGGTTCATGCCGAGTACGCCAAAGAGCCATCCGCCAACGACGGACCCGCCGATGCCGAGCAGGGTGGTAATGATGAAGCCACCCGGCTCCTTCCCGGATACCAGCAGCTTGGCCACAGTACCGACGATGAAGCCGATCAGGATGGTCCAGAGCAGTCCCATGGTGCCTCCAGCAGAATGAACGTTTCTCGAGGATCGGGGCCTGGTCACTTGCCCCGGAGCCTCTCATACGCACCCAGGGTCAGGATTGTGTCAGTCGGAACGCCCCCGCTGAATGCGATTCGCCGAAAACTGCAGTAAGTCGCTGAGGGCCATTTGGCCCCTGCCCGGTCGGCCGCGATCGATCCACCCCGGGCCGCGACGCGCTATCTCAAGCAAAAGCAATGACTTGCCAACACCGCCCATAGTCGTCTGACGGCCTCCGGCCGGAGCCGATACCGGCACGGGATCTGCTCGAATGGCCGGTGCAATCTCTCTCCAGGAGGCAGCCGTTCATGAAGCCCAACATCGTAGTCGCGCGGTTCCGGGACGGTCGGGTTCTGAAGGGATCGAGCCTCAACGTCGACCCGAACCGGCCGACTTTCCACCTCAGAACCGAGAACGGCGAAGTCGTTGTCGTCCGCCTCCAGGACCTCAAGGCACTCTTCTTCGTCAAAGATCCCAGTGGAAACTCAGACTTCCAGGAATCATTTGAGGCCACCCCTGGCGATGCCCGCCTGGTCGGCGCCAAACGAATCTCCGCCCGATTCGAGGATGGCGAGACCGTCGTCGGTATGACCCACAGGTGGCCCCTGACCGGCGACTCCTTCTTCATGGTGCCGATCGACCCGAAGAGCAACAACCTTCGCATTCTGGTCAACCGAGCCGCGCTCGCTCAGGTCGAGCGAGTCGACCCGGGAGCCGCAGCGCCAGCCGCGGCTCCTGTCGTTGGGAAGGGCTGATGTTTCAGCGCGGCGGCCGCTGCGCATCCCGCGCCGGCTTGAACTCGTTGCCAGGTCGCCACTCGGGGAAGCGATCGCTCTCTGCCAGCCAGTAACCGATCTTCAGCAGCAGGCGCAGGTCGTCCACCGCACCATCCATCCGCCAGAACGGTTTCACCTCGTCCGACGGCTTGTGATAATCCTCGGCAATGTAGCGCTCGCGCGCTTTGGTCCCATAATCCGGTGACTCACCCACGAAATCGACGCCGCCGTCGGTGTAGAGCGCAGGTACACCCACCTTGGCAAAGTTGAAGTGATCCGAGCGGTAGTAGTAGCCCTTTTCCGGCTCGGCGTCCGGACGCACGGTTCGCTTCTGGATGGCCGCCGCGGCCTGCACCTCGTCGTCGAGCTCGGAGGCGCCGAGCCCGATCACCGTCACGTCGCTGGTGCGGCCGTCGACATTGACGCCATCGACGTTGATGTTGGCCACCGTCTGGGCCAGCGGATAGAGGGGTCGCTCCGCATAGTACTGCGAACCGAGCAGCCCCTGCTCCTCGGCCGTCACCGCCAGCATCACCACCGTGCGCCGAGGCGGGGTGGGCAGCGCCTTGAAGGCCCGGGCAAACGCCAGCAGCGCCGCAGTTCCGGTCGCGTTGTCGAAGGCGCCGTTGTAGATCGAATCTCCGTTGATGGCCGCTCCGACACCGAAATGATCCCAGTGCGCCGTGTAGATGACATACTCGTCCCGACCCACCGGATCGCTGCCGGTCAGCTTGGCAATCACGTTGCGTGATTCGACGGTGCGTCGAGTCGACTTGAGATTCATCGATGCCGTCAGACCGAGCGGCACCGGGGCAAACTCCCGAGTCGCTGCGCGTGCCTTGAGCTGATCGAAGTCCTGCCCGGCCAGCGAGAGCAGCGACTTCGCCTGCTCGAGCGTGATCCACGCCTCGATCTTGGACCGGCTGGCATTGTTGTCCGGCCCGATGATATTGAACCGCTCGCCGCCCATACCCTGCACCACGGTAAACGGATAGCCGGCCGGCTCCGTTTCATGGATCAGGATGACGGCATCGGCGCCGTGCCGCATGCCCTGCTCATACTTGTAGGTCCAGCGGCCATAGTAGGTCATGGCCTTGCCGCCGAAGACCGTGGAGTCGAGTCCGCTCGGATTGTTGGGATCGGGAACCGGTGGATCGTTGACCAGCATGACGAGCGTCTTGCCCTTCGCGTCGAGATCCTTGAAATCATCCCAGTTGTACTCGGGCGCCTGGACTCCGTAGCCGACGAACACCATCTCAGAGTTGCGGACGGCAACATCCGAAACGTGGCGAGTCCAGGCAACCACATCGTCCCGGAAGCGAAGCGTTCGCGCCTCTCCACCGCGATACACCACCAGGGTCGAGGCCGGATCCGGGGTGATTCCGACCAGGGGAACCTTTTGAATGAAGCTCCCGTCCGGATTGCCCGGCTCGAAGCCGATCGCGCGGAACTCCCGCTCCAGGAACTCGACCGTTCGATCCTCACCCAGCGTGCCCGGACCACGGCCGAGGAAGGAGTCGGACGCCAGAATCTTGATATCGGCAAGGAGCTGATCCCCCGAAATCGCATTCAGTGCTGCCTCGGGAACCGTCGGACGCGCGGCCCCCGGGCCGTCCGCCTTGGGGCCGCAGCCCGCGAGCACCAGAATGATTGCCGCACTCAGAATTCGCATGCCCGATTCCTCATGATTTGCCTGCAACCGGCTGTAACGCCAGTGGCCTTGGAACAACGTTGAAAGGGTGGAGCCGACGATCGCCCGCCAGACCTTCAATAGTACTTCGCAAAGGGAACTGGCCCAAGACACGGCGGGTCGTCGGGACCTGTTCCGACGCAGCGAGGACCGCTGCCTCGCAGTAGCTTTGAGGGATGGTCACTCGCCGCAAGCCCACCAACCGACGGATTTCGAGTACGGCCCAATCCGAGCCGGCGACGAACAACCGATCCAGCTACGCCAGGATCTATGCAGCCGTCCGGCGAATCCCTCGAGGGGCAGTGATGAACTATGGCGCGGTGGCCGAACTGGCCGGCTTGCCCGGCCGGGCCCGCCAGGTTGGCTATGCCATGCACGCCCTGCCAGCCGGGACGACGGTGCCCTGGCATAGGGTCGTCAATGCGCAGGGAGCCATCAGCCGACGGGCACACCCGGGAAGCGAGCTGACTCAGCAGGTCCTGCTCGAACGCGAGGGCATTCGGTTCAACAGTTTCGGTCGGATCGACCTCGAGACCTATGCCTACCGCCCCGGAGCCCGAGTGTCACGGAAGGGGCGCCGCGGAGCCGCCTAGCCAGCGAACAACGCCCTGGAAAACGGCAACGGCAGCCCAGATCACGCCGATCACGGTTCCGAGCAGGCCAGCGGTCACCGCACCAAGCAGGAGCGCACTCCGCCGCCGGGTTCTGTGCGGCGCCAGCCGCCATTGCTCGAGCAACTTGAGATTGCGCCGGTTGGCCTTCCAGCCGATGTCGAACAGGTCGCCGAGCAGGGGAATCAGCCCGACCACGGCGTCGACCCCAATATTGAGAAGCATCCGCGCGGCAACCGGCGCCCCGACCCCCAGTCGGATCGAGGCCAGCACCAGGTAAGCGCTGACAACGGCCCCGGCGGCATCCCCGATACCCGGCACCAGGCCGATCAGCCCATCGAGACCAATCCGAATGCCCGTGCCCGGGATGGCGACGGCCTCGTCCATGAGGCGAACCAGGACCCGGAGGCGCTCCACAGCGCGATCCTCGGCCGGTCCCGCCGATACCCCCTTGGGCTCATCGATCGCCATGGCTGTCTCCCGGGCCAGGCTGAATGGTAGCGAGGGCTCCGGACGCAGCGTCACCCCACACCCATGTCGACGATTGACAGGTCTGACCAGACTAGTCAATTTCAGTCATGAAACGAAGCTACTCCCTCTATGAGGCCAAGGCCCGACTCTCCTCGCTGGTCCGGATGGCACGTGAGGGGCAGCACGTCATCATTACCGTCCACGGAGAGCCGGCCGTCGAACTCCGGCCCGTCGAACCGCCGGCCCCGGACCTGGCTGGCCGACTCGCGCAGCTCGAGGAGCGCGGCCTGATCACACGCCAGCCCGTCACCAGCGGTTCACTCGAGCCTGTGGTTCGGCGGCCCGGGGCCCTGGCTCGCTTCCTCGACGACCGCGACTAGATGGCATTCGCGTACGTCGACACGTCGTGCCTGATTGCCGTCGCGTTCGGCGAGCGCGGCAGCACGGCGCTACGGCGCAGGCTGGCCCAGTTCGACGGTCTGTTTGCGTCCCCCCTCCTCGAAGCCGAGCTGCGCGCCGCATACCGGCGCGAAGGTGTCGCAACAGAACCGGCCGCGCTCGAGGCGGTCTCCTGGGTCGTTCCCGACCGCCCACTGAGCCCGGAAATCAAGCGCGTGCTGGATACCGGCTACGTCCGCGGCGCCGACTGCTGGCACCTCGCGACGGCCCTCTACCTGGTCGAGGATCCTCCCGGTCTGACCTTCCTCACTCTGGACGAGCAGCAGCGCGGCGTCGCCCGACGCCTCGGCTTCGAAGTCTGACCCCGGCCGAGTCCGCAACTGCGGCCCTGGCTCCATCGTAGGGCCGACCTTCCAGGCCGAAGGCCGGGCCCGGACCGCAGCGCTACCCGCCGCAACCCCAGAACCGGCCGCCCGATTGAACTATTGTCGGGGGTCAGGTGTCCTATCTGTTACCGAGCTCGGAGCGTTCATGGACCACAATCCGGAGGCGGGCCTGATAACCCGGGTCCTCGGCGGCGATCGTCTGGCCGCGAGGGAGCTCTATGACACCCATGCCCGGCGAGTGTACCGAGTGATTTACCGACTGGTGGGAGACGACGTGCTGGCCGAAGAGTTCACCCAGGACACCTTCGTGAAGGTCTTTCGCGGGCTGGCGGGATTCCGCGGAAACTCCCAACTGGGCACCTGGATCCACAGCGTCGCCGTAACGACCACCATGAACGGGCTCCGGACCCTGCGCCGCCGCTCCACCCGGGAGTTCGCGCTGGACACCGCGGCCGACCTGCCGGCCCCGAACCGGACGGTCGAGCCCGATTTGAAGGACCGGCTGAACGCGGCCATCGATGCGCTGCCGGAAAAGTTCCGGGTGCCGGTCGTGCTGCACGACATCGAAGGTTTTACCCACGCTGAGATTGCCCGCATGCTCGGCGTACCGGAAGGGACCTGCAAGACACGGCTGATGCACGGCCGAGCCAAGCTCAGGCAGGTTCTGGCACCATTCAAAGGCGTTGGCGGGACGGAGGCAGCCGTATGAACGAACAGGAACTCGAACGCTTGCTGCGCGAAAGCGGCGATCATTACCGGATCCCGCCCGAGCCACGACTCGATGCCATCTGGCGACGGGTCGAACACGCCACTTTCGATGCGCCGGCGCCGACGGTGACTCCCCGGCGGACCTGGCTCGGGCCGCTGGCTCTGGCCGCGACCCTGGTCATCGGAGTCGGTCTCGGCTTTGGTGCGGCCAAGTTGGGTCTCGACTCGCGCGACGCTGATCCGGTCGAAACCGTCGCGGTCGGTGCCCCGGCCCCCAACCCGTTCGTCGGTGTCGCGGGAGATTACCTGCAGCAGACCAGCGCCTTGCTGGCCGCCGTGACCCATGACCCCAGCGGCGATGCCTTCATTCCTGGCGCCATCGGTCGAGCGCGCGAACTGCTCTCGACGACTCGACTCGTCCTCGATGCCGGAGTAACCGATCCGGCGCTGCGCGATCTGCTCGAAGACCTGGAGCTGGTGCTGGTCCAGATCGTTCGGCTGCCGCAGAATCGCCCGGCCGCCGATGCACAGCTGATCAACGAAACCCTGGACCAGCGCGACGTGATGCCACGGCTCTCGCTGTTCCTGACCAATGCCAGCCTTGCGCCATGAAGGAACCTGTCATGTACTTGATTTGTACTACCGCGCTCGTGGCCGCCCTGCTGCCGGTTGGCCTTGCTGCGCAACGTCCCGCGCCACGCCCGGCTGCTCCGCGGGCGCCCGTTGTCGCCCAGACGCCTCGAGCGAATCCAACGCCGATCGCTCCGGAACCCCATGTCTGGAGCATCGCTCCGCATGCAGCATGGGACGCGTATCACGATGTGATCGTCGATCTCGACTTCGATCTCAGAGCCATGACGTTCGACATGGACCTCGACGGACTGGCACCACTCGCGCCATCGACGCCCTTGACGCCGTTCACGCCGCTGGCCCCGATGGCTCCGCTGCCTCCGATGACGAGCTACTCGACCGACTCCTGGCCGGCCTGGGCCCCCAACGGCTTCGCCGCACTGCCCGGGCTCAGCCGGCAGAGCGGCCCTGACGACTCGCTCTATCGGCGCGCCCGCGAGACCCTCAATCGTGGCGAGTACCGCCAGGCTGCCGAACAGCTGCGCACTCTGACTCAGCGGTACCCCAACTCGCGCCATGTCTCGTCGGCGCTCTACTGGCAGGCGTTTGCGCTCTATCGAGCGGGCTCGGACGCCGAACTGCGCCAGGCCGTCGAGGTCCTCGATGAACAGCAGAAACGATTCACCAACCGGCGAGACGACGATGACGTCAACGCCCTGATGACTCGGGTCGTCGCGACGCTGGCTACCCGAGGCGACTCCCGCGCCGCAACCCGGGTGCGCGAGCGCGCAGCCCAGGGCGGACCGTCCTGCGATCAGGAAGACCTGTCGGTCCGCACGGAGGCACTTGGTGCGCTGGTGCAGTCAGACCCCAGCTCCGCAACGACACTGCTGCAGCGCGTCCTGGCCAGGCGCGACGAGTGTTCGGCGCCGCTCCGCCGCCGTGCGGTCTATCTGATCGGACGTGACGGCATCGGCGGTGGAGTCTCCGAGCTCACCGAGATCGCCAAGAACGATCCTGATGTCTCGGTACGGCGCGATGCCATTGCCAGGCTGGCACAGCTGCCGGGCGGCAACCCGGTTCCACTCCTCGAACAGTTGCTCGCGAGCACGGATGAGTCGGGTCAGCGCGCCATCGTCCAGTCGCTCCGCAATATCGAAGGGGCCGAGACCAATCGGGCCCTGCGGCGCATCATCGAGCGCGAGGACCTCGCCACCTCGGTTCGGGTCGACGCCATCCGCAGCCTGAGTCGCTGCTGCGGCCAGACTCGGGTTCAGGCCGCACGGCAGGGCGCCGTGTCCGCCTCTGGCCGAACCTTCACGATCGGTTCGAATTCCTCGGGATCGACGCTGACGGACGCCGACGTGGCCTTCCTGCGCGCCGTCTACGATCGGAGCAACGAACGCGAGATCAAGACGGCAGTACTCGAAGCAGTGGCCGGATCGAGCAGTGGATCGGCCGACCAGTGGGTCATGAGCATCGTTCGCAACAACAACGAGGACATCCGATACCGCCGCTCGGCCCTGCTGCGACTGCGACGCTCCGATGTTGCGATCGAGGAGCTGAGCAAGCTCTACGACACGCTCGACGAGCGTGAGCTCCGATCCAGCATGGTCAGCATTCTCGGCACCCGAGAGGAGCCTGCGGCGACGGACAAGCTGATCGAGATCGCCAAGAGCGGCACCGATCCGGTGATCCGGCGGCTGGCCATCAACGTCCTGGCCAAGAAGAACGATCCCCGCACCACCCGACTCCTGCTCGAACTGGTGGAACGATGAACGCCTCTCTCGTCGCCGCGACCGCGCTGCTGCTCCTGACCGCTCCTGGCAGCGCCGACGCACAGGACCTGCGCCGCCGGATCGAGTCTGGCCCGGACGGCATCGTTACGCTGAGTTACCCCGCGCGCCCCGATGCCTGCGGCTATGGACTGTCCGTGCTGCGCATCGGCAGCGCCAGCGGCGGATGGGTCTACTCGAACATTGACGGCGTCGACGGCAACCGGTGTGACACCGGACCGGCCATTGCGGTGATCAATCGCGCGGGCGGCGCCGTGTTCTCGATCCGAGTCGGGATCGGCCCGGTACCGGCCCAGGTCCGAGGGACGGACCTGGGTACCGTACCAGCCGCGCAGGCGGCCGAGTACTTCCTTGGCCTGGCAGAGCGAAGCGACGGCCGGGTGGGACGTGACGCCTTGCTGGCCGCGGTGCTCGCCGACCATCACGACAACGCGACGGGTTTGCTGCGGATCGCCGGCGCCCCGACGCTCTCCCGGGGCCTCCGCGAAAGCGCTCTCTCATGGCTGGGCCGAGATGTGGCGCAGGACGGCGCCGGAGCCAACCGTGCGCTGATCGGTGCGCTGGTAGCCATGGCCCGAAACGAGAATGAAGCTTCCTCGGTCCGCGCCAGGGCCGTTACCGCCCTCAGTCGCGCCGAAGGAGCCGCCACCGCCGAGCTCACCGCTCTGGCGCGAGACGAGTCGCGCGAAGTGGCTCGGGCGGCGCTGTCCGCGCTCAGCCGCAGTCCCGACCCGAAAGCGCGCGAAACTCTGCGGCAGGCAGCGCGCGATCGCTCCCTTCCCGAGGCGGTACGCATCGAAGCCATTCGTGGACTGGGCGGCCGAGATGGCACCCCTGCCGAGCTGGCATTTGTTCGCGGATTGTGGACAGAGGAGTCGCTCGGTGCGGATACGCGGCAACGGATCCTGCAGCTGGTCGGCGAAGCCGGCGGTACCGAGAACACGCGCTGGCTGATGAGCGTCGTCCGCGACGAGCGTCAGACCGCCAATGTCCGCAGTCGCGCGATTCGGGCAGCGGAGCAGGCCGGGGTTGGGTCGGATGAGCTGGTCAAGCTGTACGACGGCAGCGCCGACCGGACCATCCGCCGCGCGGTGCTCGATGCCCTGGGCCGGATTGGAGACAAACGGGCCGTCGAGCGGATCAAAACGATCGCGACCAACGACACGGACCCGCAACTCCGCCGGGCGGCAATCAGCTGGATTGCCCGCAGCGGCGATTCCGATGCCCGAGCGGCGCTGGCCGATCTCGTCGAGCGGTAGGCGGTATCCCCATCGGAACGGGTGGCGGGGTGAGTGACCTCGCCGCCCGTTGTTTTTTGTCGGATCAGCGCCGTGTCATCGACAGGACCTCGCCGAACTTCCCGTCGGTCCAGCGGCCACTGTCGAGCGCGAGCTTCCCCGCCACCAGAATCGTCTCCATTCCCTCGGCCAGTTGGTGCGGATCGAGGTAGGTAGCCCGGTCGCGAATCCGATCGAGATCGAAAACCACGACATCGGCAATCGCCCCCGGACGAATCACACCACGATCCGTGAGGTGCATGACCGTGGCCGGCAGCGACGTCATGCTGCGGATAGCCGTCGGCAGATCGATGACGCGACGCTCCTTGACGTACCGATGGATCTTGCGAGGAAAGGTGCCGTTGCCGCGCGGGTGGGGCCGGCCCTCCCCGGGGGCGACCAGACCCCCATCGGACGAGGTCATGACCCAGGGCCGACGCATGAAATTGGCGATGTCGTCCTCGTCCATCACGAAGTAGACCAGTTGCGGACTGCCTCGCTCGATCAAGTCAGTCACGACGACCTCAGCTGGCTTGCCATGCTTGGTCGCAGCCTGAGCGAGGGTGAGGCCCTCGATGCTCGGATCGAAGGCGACACGACTGAACTGCATCTTGTCCGCACCGCCAAGGCGCGCAACCCCGGCAGCCGCAGCCTCCCGGATCCGAGCCAGCGTATCGGGGTTCCGCAGCCGGGCCAACATCCGCTCTCGGCCGCCCTCGACCACCCAGCGCGGCAGCACGTTGGCCGCCAGACTCGTGCTGGTAGCTTCGTACGGGTACTGATCGGCAAAGATCTGGACGCCTCGGTCTCGCGCGCTTTCGATTCGCCGGCTGGCCGCTTCGGACAGACCGAACGCCGGGATTGCCGACTTGATGTGGGTCACGATCCCGATCAGCTTAGCCTCCTCAGCGACCTGGATCAGTTCGTCGACAGCCTCGATCAGCCTGTCACGCTCATCGCGAATGTGGCTGGTATAGACACCGCCGTACTCTGCAACCACCTTGGCCAGCTCGACGAACTCTTCCGTCTTGGCAAAGCTTGAGGGCGCATAGTAGGGCCCACTCGACAGCCCGAACGCACCCGCGTCCATCCCGGCCCGGACGACCGCCTTCATCCGATCCATCTCTGCCGGGGTCGCATCGCGGGCATCCTGCCCGACCACCTCGCCACGGAGCGTATTGTGCGGCACCAGGAGCGCGACGTTGACACCGAGGCCGTGTCGAGACAGCTCCGCGCGTTGCATCACGAGGTCGGTCGGCCCGCCGCCGTCGGGGTTGACCACGACCGTTGTCACACCCTGAGCCAGCAACTGGCGCGCGCCACTCAACTCGGGGCGCGCCAGGCCGCCCGCCGCGTGCGAATGGACATCGATAAACCCCGGGGCGACGTACCGGCCAGCAGCATCGACCACGCGGGTCGCCGTCGCGCCCCGCAGCGACCCCACAGCAACGATACGACCGTCGCGAACAGCCACGTCGGCGAGATACCACGGATTCCCGGTCCCGTCGAGCAACCGACCGTTGCGAATCAGAACGTCGAACCGCTCAGGCTGCTGCGCACGCACCGGCAAGGCAAGACCCCCCACCACGCCTACCCAGACGACGAGTCGCAGCACAGACGGCAACCAACGAGACTCGGTTGATCGGAACATCGATACGCCTCACGCGATAGGATCTGTTGTGCCGGCCCCACCCCCGATGGAGGCCGTGGCAACGAGAATGGAATGTTCAGCCTGATCACGGTCGGACGCAATCCCAGCCACCGCCGGAAACACGACAATTCCAACATCCGCAGCCTGCGGGCAGCTAGATTAGATCCACCTCCTGGGATCGGAGCTCGATCGTGCACTCCAGCCGGCGCATCGATGGTGAGGCTGTCGGGAAAACGTGGCGGAGTTCCGGTCTCGTGCTCGTCATCGACGATGAGCCCGGGATCGTTCGCTATGCCTCCCGTCTGCTCTCGACAATCGGCTTTGAGGTTCGCTCCGCAACGGACGGTCCCACGGGCCTGCAGTTGTTCAAGGACAACGAGAGCCGGACACGTCTGATTCTCCTCGACCGCACCATGCCTGGCCTGTCCGGAGATCAGCTGATGGCCGAGATCCACCGGATCAGACCGAACCTTCCTGTCGTGATATCGAGCGGCTATCTCCCGCCGGTCGAGATCGAACGCTTGCGGCGGGCCGGCGCGGCGGGGTTCGTCGCCAAGCCATACGAGCGGGACGAGCTGGTGGGTGCCGTACGTGGCGCCCTGAGCGAGACTGGCAGCCGTTGATGACGCAGCGGCTCTCACGATGGGCCCTCCTGCTGTTCGGGTCAGCCGTACTGGCCGGCTGCATCCCCGGTCAGCCGTCGATCCTGGCACGACCCCAGGCAGACTGGGCAGATGCCGAAAGTGTACGCAGCGACACCCTCGCGGCCGGGCTGATCCTGCACACGGTCCAGCTTGCCCGCGGGCCCTGGGTCGTCAACCTGCTCGAAGCCGATCGCGCCTCATGCTGGAATCCGGTGGCCATCAAGGCCGGTGGCCAGGCGGTCGGTCGCGCGCCAACCTCAGTCTTGCTGCGCACACTCGCCGACACGCTCGCAGTACCGGTTGGCGGCGCCGTGAACGCTGACTTCTTCAGCTTCGACCCCCCCGGCATCCCGGTCGGTGCCCACATCAACGATGGCCAGGTGATTTCCGGACCGTCGCCGAGCCGGCCGCTGGTTGGATTCGATCGGAGCGGCCGGATTTGGATGGGCGTCCTGGGTACCGCAGGATTCCTGCGAGCGGACGGCGATTCGATTCCGCTTGCCGGATGGAATCAACGGCGGGCGGACGGCATTCGTCTGTTCGACAGCCGCTGGGGGAGGGCAACCGACTCCGCATCGCGGACGCTGGAGCTCGCCGTCGACTCGTCGGGGCGCATTATCACCGTCGATACCACCGATGCCGGCACTCCGATACCGGCCGGCGGAAGTGTGATTGCCATCGACGGCGCGGACAGCTCACTCCATGCGCAGCGTGCCCGAGCGCTCCGAGTCGGCAGCACGGTTACCTGGCGGATTGCCCTGGCGCCCCTGACGCCGGTCGTTGCGGTTGGTGGCCTACCCGTCCTGCTGACCGACAGCGTCATCACACCGCGGCTCGACAGCATCGGAGGCGCCAACTTCGGCCCGATCCGCCACCCGCGCACAGCTGTTGCCGTCCGTCACGACCGCCAGCGGTTGCTGCTCGTGACGGTGGATGGGCGCCAACCCGGCTACAGCGAAGGCATGACCCTGGTTGAACTGGCAGGCTTCCTGAGGGCAATCGGCGCAAGCGATGCCATCAACCTCGACGGTGGCGGGTCGACGACGATGGCCGTTCGCCGCGCGGACGGTTCGGTCGCCGTGGTCAATCGCCCCTCCGACCGCAACGGCGAGCGGGCCGTGGCGAACGCGCTGGCGCTGGTCAGGCGCTGTCGCCCATAGCGGCCGCATCACCCCCATCAACGCCAAGCTGGACAGCTGCATGATCGAGGCGGACGATTCGCCTGCGTGCCCGCCGGTCGACCCAGATGGCCCAGATCACGGCACCAGCTACCACCACCGCCGAAGGCACCCACCAGAGCGCGAACGGAGGTGGCCGCCGAACGGCCGGATCGCGCACCAGCAGCCAGATAGCCAGGAGGACGCCCTCCACCGCCAGCAGCCAGAGTGTAAAGCGGGCCGCGCGACGCTCCCGCCCGCACCGCTCGCGGGCCAGGACGAGATAGTCGCGCATCGTCTGACCAAGTGGTGACCAGACACCGGCGCGATTCCTGAGCGTAAAGCCCCAGATCACGGCCGAATGGAGCAGGGCAACCCCGAGAATCGCGCCGGCGGCCAGGGGGGTCAGGTTCCGCACCGTCCACGCGGTGGCAAGGAGCACCACGGCTGTCACAACAACCTCGAACCCCACGATCCAACGCATCTGGCGACTCTGCCGCTCGACGGTGCGACGGACCCATCGTGCAGGTGCGTCGTCACCCACGGTCTCCCAGGTCCGGGTCCACTGCTGCCATTGAAGATCACCGAGCGACGTCATTCTTCACCTCCCGGGGCGCCGAGCAGCAGGCGCAGTTCCTTGCGAGCGCGGGACAACCGAACCGCCACATTGTTCTCCGAAATACCCAGCACGTCGCCGATCTCTGCATGACTCAAGCCCTCGAGACTGAGCAGCACGACCTGCCGGTGTCCGTCGCCAAGCTGGCGGATGGCATCCAGCAACCGGTCGCGTTCGGAGGCCGCCACCGCCATCGCGTCGGGACCCGGCCGCTCGTCGCGAGCGCCTTCGTCGAGCTCGACCGGGTCGGGGCGACGCCTGCTCCGGTAGGTCAGCCCACGGTTGTGGCCAATCCGAAACGCATAGGTGCGCTCGCTGCAATCACCCCGAAAGGTCGGGAGCGAACGCCAGATGGCAAAACAGATCTCCTGAAACAGGTCATCCCCATCGGCCGTTGTGCGACTGTAGGCAAGCGCCAGGCGGCGCAGTGCCGGACCATGCAGCCGGATGATCCGTTCGAATTGCGGCTCGCCCATTGGAGAGGTAGTCCCTGCGGGCCAGAAAAGCTGTCAGGCTGGACCGAACGGCGCCCCGTTGCCTCGGCGCACGAAGCACCCAAATTATGACGGGCCGGCCCAGAAGCGATTCGCTGCGGCCCGAACGGTACCCGGTTCTCCACCCCAGTCAAATCGGAGGCGATTGCGATGCCGAGCGCCGATCTGCAGGGAGCCACCCTGGGACAGGTGGCCATTCGAGTCCACGATGTCGGTCGCGCCACCGCGTTCTATCGGGACCAGCTGGGCCTGCCGCTCCTGTTCGAGTTTACCGGCCTGGCGTTTTTCCGCTGCGGCGATGTCAGGCTGATGCTCTCCACAGCAGAGAAGCCGGAGTTCGACCATCCGGCCTCGATCCTGTACTATCGCGTGCCCGACGTGGAAGCGAGCTACGCCGAGCTCTCGGCGCGCGGGGTCGGCTTCGTCGACACACCTCATGTCGTTCACCGCACCCCGACCTCGGAGCTCTGGATGGCGTTCTTCCGGGATTCCGAAGGAAATCATGCCGCCCTGATGGCGGAGAAGGCAGCCATCTGAGCTGACGAGCCGGTTCGAGGGCCGTGTAAGGGGAAACGACGGTGGTGAGACTACCGAAGCACCTTCAATTGCGCGCGAGCCATGGCCTCTCTCCGTCCAAGCACCACAACCATTCTCATTTCGGCCGCGCTGATCGCACTGGCCGCGATTGCGACCTGCGCGCCGGCGACAAACGCGACCGCCCACCTGCCCTAGCAGCTGCACTCGCTATAGCAAAAGAGCCGGGCCTGAACGCAGTGTCAGGCCCGGCGCTGGATCGAACAGGTCTGGGACTCTCAGTGTGACAACCGATCCCGACTCGCATAGAGCAGTTCGATCGCATCGGCGACATGCTCGTCGCCGATATGGTGGTCGCCCCGCTCGACTCTGAGGCGATGCGCATTCATCAGCACGTCGGCGGCGCGAAACCCGTCTGGCACCTCGAACTTGTAGCACGCCAGCTCGACCTTGAGTCCGTTGGGGTCCCGCAGGTAGATCGAGTTCATGAAGCCACGGTCGCGCTGGATGAAGCTGATGCCCCTGGCGCGCAGGCGGTCAGCCGCCAGCGCAAAGGTGGCCTGCGACACGTTGAACGCCAGATGCTCGACGCACCCAATCTCGCGCGGCGCATCGCGCCCTGCATCGACCCGCGACTCGTCGGTAAACACGGTCAGCAGGCGGCCGTCGCCAGGGTCGAAGTAGAGGTGACTCTCATCAGCCTTTCCCAGGTTGGGCTGCTCGAAGATGAACGGCATCCCGAGCACGCCCTCCCAGAAATCAATGGCGCTCTGCCGGTTTGAACCGACAATCGTGATGTGGTGAACGCCCTGCACCTGAATCTTCTTCATCGCGCCGCCCTGCCTTAGACCCCCGTATCCTAACGCTTGCGCGTGAAAACGACACCCTCCTGGTACGGCGTCGCAAACGGCGGTCCGCGCATCTCGAGCGCGCCAATCGTTCCATTCGGATCAACCCGGAAAATCGCGAAGGTATTGACTCCGGGCGTGCGCGACACATTCCAGGTCACCCCATAGGTATCGAGATGCCAGTGGTCGAGCTTGCCCCACTGCTCGGCGCTCCGCTTGAGGCTCAGTCCGCCGCCCTCCTGCTCGACCCGGAGGTCGCCGTAGAAGGCATTCTCATAGACGCCGACATAGCGATCCGCAGCAAGCGATGGCCGAGTCCCGGCAACCCGCTGCGAGGTCAGCGCGGCGCGAGCCGAATCAGCACGGCGGCGCTGCTCGAGGGCCTGCGTCAGATACAAGGCGCTCCAGTCGCGCTCGGGTGCCCCGATGAACCGGTCCAGGATGGCAAACGGCAGCGCATTCTGGAGGTTCTGCCCGTCGGTGTTGGTCAGCACGACCACCCCAACGTCGGCCTCTGGAAGCCAGGCCATCTGCGAAAGCATTCCGTCGATGCCGCCGCCGTGTGAGACCAGCAGCTTGCCGTAGTAGTCGCGCAGCCAGAAGCCGAGCCCGTAGGTGTCGAAGTGAACCATCGGCAGGAGCGGATCGCGACCGCTTCCGGAAATCATCTGGGCCGTTTCCATTTCGTCCTGGAACCGCTTGCTCAACAATTGAGTGCCGCGGTACTTGCCATCGCGGAGATGAAACCGGATGTACTGCGCCATATCGAGCACGTTGGCGTTGATCGAACCGGCCGGGCCGACGTTGTCGATGTTACGGTAGTTGATCGGCACCGGCTTGCCGTCCACGAGCGCATGAGGCCGCGCAACATCGGGCCCGGTCTGATCGTTGGCGCTGGTATTGCTCGTCGTCATGCCCAGCGGCGCAAAGATCCGGCGCTTCATGAAGTCGTCCCAACTCATCCCGGACACTTTGTCGACGATTTGCCCGGCGGCCAGGAACATGATGTTGTTGTAGCCGAAGGCCGAACGGAAGCTGGTTGCCGCCGGCTGATGCAGGGTCCGTCGCAGAATCTCATCCTTCGAGAATCCGCTGCCCATCCAGACGGCGTCGCCGCGGAAAAATCCACTGCGATGAGTGACCAGATCACGAACCGTGAGTTCCCGCGTAATGTACGGATCGGACATCGCGAACTCGGGCAAGTATTGCATCATCCGATCGTCGAGCTTGAGCTTGCCCTCATCCTGCAGCATCCCGAGCGCCACGACGGTAAACGACTTCGAGTTCGAACCGATGGCAAAGCGGGTTCGCTCGTCGACCGGATCGGACTTGCTGATGTCCTTGAAGCCAAAGCCCTTGGCGTAGATGACGGAGTCGCCTTTGACGATTGCCACGGCCAGGCCGGCCACGTTCCAGTTCTGACGGGCCTTTTCGATGTAGACGTCGAGGCCGCGAAGGGGATCGGTTTGACGTTGGGCAGAGGTGGGTGCAGCGAAGGCCGCAAGCGCGAGCAGGCCTACCGCCAGAAATCGGAACAGGCGCATCATGAGATCCTCGATGGAAACGCATTGGTGGGGGACGCATCGAAAGATCGCCATCCGTACCCGAGCCGCAAGGGGAACAGGTCGCCCGGGGACGAGATGGCTGCGCCTGACGCTAGTCTGACCGCAACGCCACCACCGGATCGATGGCCGCCGCCCGCACGGCTGGCCGCACGCTGGCAATCACCGCGACCCCAACCAGCAGGACGATCACGACAACCAGTGTGAGTGGATCCGTCGGCGCGACACCGACGAGAAAGCTGTTCAGCAGCCGGCCCATCGCAAGCGCACCAAGCATGCCGACTCCAATCCCCGCGGCGACCACGACCAGCGACTGTTTCACGACGGTCAGCCGGACCGACCCTGCAGGCGCCCCGATGGCAATGCGGAGGCCGATCTCCCTGGTGCGGCGTGCCACCGAATAGGCAATCACGCCGTAGAGCCCGATCACACTGAGAAAGAGTGCAGCGGCAGCCGAGATGCCGAGCAGGATCATCAAGACTCTGACGCGCCCGAGCGACGCGGTCACGATGTCGTCCATGGTGCGGGGATGCTCGACCGCTGCGGCCGGGTCGAGCTCGCGGACGATCTGGCGCACCTCCGGCATCAATGCCAAGGGGCTGCCGCCAGCGAGCTTGACGACCAGGCGCATCCGCGATGGCGGTCGCCACAGCCAGGTTCCGGGAATGGCTTCAATCGGAAAGAACCCGACCTCAGGCGGCGGCAGATCGAGTCCCCGCCAGCGAAGATCCCGGGTTACCCCGGCGACACGATACGAAGGTCCGGTTCGCGGTGACGGCCCGTTCACGGCCCGATCGAGCACTCGGCCATCAGGGAAGATGCGCCGCGCCAGAGCATCCGACACGAGCACGCCGCCCGTCTGTGCGTCGACGTCTGCCCAGGTCAGATCCCGCCCTTCGAGCTCGATGCCGAGTGCGGTGAAGTATCCCGGTCCTACGACGGCGTTGAGAATGCAGGCCACGTTGGTTCCCAGGTCGCGATCCGGGTAGTCGAAGACCGAGCATCCGTCATCAGTATCGAGTGGCACTGCGGTCCCGACACTGGCTGCGCGTACGGCAGGCAGTTCCTCGAGCCGCTGAGTCAGCCGGCGATAGAATCCGGTGGTCCGGTCATAGCTTCCATACTCGCTGAATGGCAGCGACACGTCGGCGACCAGCACGCCGGAGGGATCGAAGCCGGGCTTCACGTCGCGAAGCGACTGCAGACTCCGGGTCAGGAGACCGGCTGCCGCCAGCAGCACCATCGCCACCGCCACCTGGGCGACGACGAGCACGTGACGGGTCGCGTTCTCGCGTCGCGACGGGGTAGTTCCTTGGGCTGCCCGCACGGCCTCGCCGCCCCTGGGGTCGATGGTGAACTGAATCGCCACAAACGCGAGTCCGGCAAGCAGTGCAACGGTCGCGGCAAACCCGACCCCTCGCCATTCGAGCGACACCTCGGTCAGCCGAGGCAGCGTGACGCCCTGACCTGCCCCACCCGGCAGTGCAGCAACCAGGAGTTCGAGCCCTCCCCACGCCAGGCCCAGGCCAAGCAGCATGCCTGCTCCGGCAATCAGAACCGCCTCCGCGAAGTGATGCCAGGCGAGTTGCCGACGATTGGCGCCGAGCAGCGCCCGAACGGCCACCTCACGCCTCAGCGTCTGGCTTCGCACCAGAAACAGATTCGCCACATTGGCCGCTGCAATCAGGAGAACGAGGATCGAGGCCGCAAAGAGGACCCAGAGGGTACGCGGCGCCTCGCCGATTACGGTGTCTTTCCAGGGCACTGCCCGAGTGGTAAAGCCGGTGTTCTCCATGAAACGCGGCGAGTACGCCGAGGGAAAGCGCTCGATGTAGGTGGCCGCGAGAGCGGCGAGCTCGCGCGACGCCGTTTCCGGCGTCGCGCCGTCTGCCAGCCGCGCAAAGGCCCGATAGACGTGATTGTTGTAGGCGGGCCCGCCTGGCTGATACCGCTCGGGAACCCAGAGATCGACCGGCCAGTCCGGAAGACCCGCGCTCCCGGCCGCGACGCCGACGACCTCCGCTGTCGCCCCTTCGACCCGAATCGAGGCACCCAGCACATCGGGAGAGGCGCCGTATCGGCTGCGCCAGTACGCCTCGCTGAGCACGACGACTCCCGGCGACGCCACATCGTTGTCGGTCTCGAGCAGCAGGCGGCCCAGCAAGGGCGAGGCGCCGAGCAGCGGAAGCGCACCGGCCGTCACGATGCCGGCGTTGACACGGCTGGCCTGGTCGTCGATCGAGACCGTGAGCCGCTGGGCGCCGTGGAGCGCCACTGCGGCCAGACTCCCGGCTTCCCGCTGAAACAGCTCGAACTCGGCCGTCGAGATATTCCACTCGTGTCCGGGGCCGATCTTGGGAACCGGATGCATGATGCGAACCAGACGGTCGGCATCCGGGTACGGCAGCGGGCGCAGCACCACCGCGTCGAGCACCGTGAAAACCGCCACGCTGGTGGCGATCCCGACCGCAAGCGTCAGCACCGCCACCAGGCTGAAGCTCGGTGTCCGGCGCAAGGATCGCCAGGCCCGACGTATTTCCTGCCGAGCAACCGTGAAGGACTCCTGCCGTCGGTCGCTGCGGCGAAGCGAGCGATCTTCGCGGCTGGCCTCGCGCTGGTAGCGCACGGCATCGCCGAAGCGCCGGCGAGCTTCGGCCTCGGCCTCCGCCTTCGTCATCCCGGCGGCGAGATTGGCCTCGACCTGGGCCTCGAGATGGTGGGTCATTTCGTCCCGCAGGTCGGCCTCGACGTCCCCCCGGCGAAGCAGGTCCCGCAGCGACTGGTACTTATCCGGCAGCCAAGCCATGGCAACGCTCCTGGTTTAGGTCGATTGTCCCGGTTCACTCGCCATGACCAGGCCGACCACTTGGGTGAATCGGCTCCAGTTCCGACTTTCGGTGGACAACTGCTCCCGACCCGCCGGCGTCAGCTCGTAGTACCGGGCTCGGCGCTTGTTGGCGGTGATGCCCCACTGGGCTCGGAGCCAGCGCTTTCGCGTCATCCGGTGAAGCGCCGGATAGAGGGACCCCTCCTCGATGGTCAGGGCGTCCCCGGTCCGTGCCTCGATCCACCGGGCCACACCGAAGCCATGGTTCGGCCCCCACGACAGGGCCTTCAGGACCAGCATGTCGAGGGTACCCTGCAACAGATCCAGACTCATCGGAATCCTCTCCCTTACCATAGACACTCTATGGTAACGAACGGTTGCCTGTCATTGTTTCACCGGCCCCCGCCCGGACCGGGCGCTATCTTGTCCAGATCCAGCGGCTCGGGAGCGCACAGTGCGATGGATCGTCGGAGTCCTGATCGGGCTGCACGGCCTGATTCACCTGCTCGGATTTGCCAAAGCGGTCAACCCGGACGCGATTCCGACCCTGCCGCTGACAGTTTCGCGCGGCATGGGATGGTGGTGGCTGCTCGGCGGCATCCTGTTGATCGGAACGGCCCTGATGTCGGCGCTCCGGCTGCCCGGCTGGTGGCTGCTGGGCAGCGTCGCCCTCGTGCTGTCGCAGATCCTGATTATTTCAGCCTGGCCCCAAGCGTGGGCCGGCACCGTCGGCAATGTGGTGCTGCTGCTGGCCGTGCTGCTGGGCTGGCTCCTCTATGGACCGACGAGTTTTCGCCGAGCGATGGATCGCGACACGGCCGCGCGCTTCGACTCGGCAACACCTGCAACGATTGACGCACGCGATCTCGCCGGACTGCCGGAGCCTGCCCGACGATTCCTGACGGCCGCAGGCGTAGTCGGCCAACCCAGGGTGCGCAACTACCGGATCCGCTTCCGCGGTCGCATCAGGGGCACCCCAGAAGCAGGCTGGATGCCTTTCACCGCCGATCAGCAGAGCTTTGCCGACCAACCAGCCCGTTTCTTCCTGATGCACGCGCGGAGGTTTGGGCTTCCGATCGAAGCGTTCCATCGACTCGCCGACGGCGAAGCCACTATGCAGGTCCGGCTGCTGGGAGCCATCCCGATCGTGCACGCCGAGGGCCGGGAAATGAACCGGACCGAATCGGTCACGCTCCTGAATGACATGGTGCTGATGGCGCCAGCTACCCTGCTCGACCCGGCCGTCCGATGGGAAGCAGTCGACGATCAGCACGTTCTGCTCCGGTTCACCCACGGCCAGGATACCGTCTCGGCGACCCTGACCATCGACCCCGACGGTCGGCTGGTCGACTTCCTGTCGGACGACCGCGCCCGGCTGTCCGAGGATGGGAAACGTTTCGAGCCGGCGCGGTTCTCCACCCCGATCCGAGCCTACGGGACCTTCGGTCCGATGCGGCTGCCGAGCTTTGGCGAGGGCCGCTGGTCTCTACCGGGCGGGGGCGACTTTGCCTACGGCGAGTTCGAGATCTTGTCGGTCGAGTACAACGTTCGACCCTGACCGCATCTCCCTAGTTCGGGGTCTTGACAAACCCGAATAAAAACCGAAAATTGGGCAGAGTTCCTGGCAACGGAAGCCCGACTATGCCTATCGAATCGTCATCCAAGCCGTCCGCAGTCCGGGTCTGCCCCGAATGTGCCGGCCCGATCATGCACGGGTCCGCCTGCGTCTCGTGCCTTCAATGCGGCTGGGCCCGATGCGGCTAGCCTCAGATCAGATCGGCCTCGAGCTTCCGTCCGGTCGGGCACCACTGCCTACCCTCGATCGGCGCCAGCGCGGCACCGACTTCATCGGGATGCAGGTCACGCGGCTGGCTAACGCGCCGGAGTCGACCGGGATGCCGTTCTGGTCGATCAACCCATATATCGGTTGCGAGTTCGGCTGCAGCTACTGCTACGCGCGGGACACCCATCGGTGGACGTCGGAGCGTAACGAGCTGACCCGCGAACGGTTGCCGGCCGAGGAGTTCGAGCGCCGCATCTTCGTCAAGCAGAACGCGGCGCTGATGCTGCAGCAGACACTGGACCCGGGTAAGGTTGGGCACAACCCCATTGCCATCGGGACGGCCACCGATCCCTACCAGCCAGCCGAGCGCCGATTCGGGGTCACCCGATCGATTCTGGAGGCCTTCCGCGGCTACCGTGGTCTGTCGATCCACATCACCACCAAGTCTCCGCTGGTTGCGCGCGACATCGACCTCCTGCTCGAACTCCGCCGGCGCCATCAGGTCTCGGTCAACATCTCGCTCATCGCGCTGGATCCTGAGCTGATCCGCCGGCTCGAGCCGAAAACGCCACTGCCGCACGCCCGGTTGCGCGCCTTGCAGGCACTGACCGATGCCGGCATCGAAGCCGGGCTGATGATCGCACCGATCATTCCAGGCCTGACAGACGGATGGGGAGCCCTTGGTGGGCTGATGGCAGCGGCGAAGGAGGCCGGAGCGCGTTTTGCCGACGGGTCTGCGCTCAGACTCGGACCGGTGGCGCGTTCCGGTTTTCTTCCCGCTTTGGAACGCGAGTTTCCGAAGCTGCTCGATCGGTACCGCCGCCGCTACGCGCGCCGGCACGATGCCGGCCGAGACTATCTCGAGGCTCTGGGTAAGCGGCTCCGCACTCTGCAGCGAATCCACGGCTTTCCAGAAAACTTCAGCCACCGATCAGCAGAGCGGCAGTTGTCGGTTGAGAACCGCCGCGGAGCGACCCTGCAGCCGAATCTCACCCTGATGCCTTGACTGCGGAGCACGGGTCGAAGGTCGGTAGGGCACCGGTCGAGCGCTGCGGTGGCGAGCCTGGAAAGACGCGAGCCGGAACCGGGGGAGACCAGTTGCGCTGGGCTCACCACGCCAGCACGATCTTGCCGAACACCTCGTTGGCTTCCATGGCAGCGTGCGCATCGGCAATTGCCGTCATCGGATACACGGCGCCAACAATCGGGGCAAGTCGGCCCGCGGCAATTTCAGGCAGCACCCTCGCGGTGAATTCATCGGCCAGCGCGACTCGCTCCTCGCGGGGCCGCGATCGCATCACCGTTCCAATTACCTCGAGCCGGCCGCGGAGAATCCGGCCCAGGTCGACTCGCTCCGCCTCGGCGCCCTGCATCGTGCCCAGCAGGACCAATCGTCCGCG
This sequence comes from Gemmatimonadales bacterium, assembly GCA_019637315.1. Lineage (NCBI taxonomy): Bacteria > Pseudomonadati > Gemmatimonadota > Gemmatimonadia > Gemmatimonadales > Gemmatimonadales bacterium. Next base: position 59,125 of record JAHBVU010000005.1, on the reverse strand, counting down.
GAGCGCGAGAGATGCCAGATTGTCGGCCAGTGCGCCGGCACCGAAGAAGTCGAGAATCAGGTCGACCGGCGCGTCCAAACCTTCGCGAAAGCTGCGCTCGGACGTGTCGAGGCCGAGATCGAGACCGAGTGCCCTGGCGCGGAAGAGTTTGTCTGCCGTCCGCGAGGTGCCCAGCACCGTGGCACCCAGCCACCTCGCAAGCTGCACTGCCGCGGTTCCGACGCCGCTCCCGACGGCGTGAATCAGGACGCGCTCTCCCGGCGCCACTCGACCCCGGGTCACCAGCGCGTCGTAGGCGGTGAGAAACGCTTCGGGTATGGCGGCGGCCTCGATGTCGCCGAGCCGGGCGGGCACGGGCATGGCCTCCCGCTCGTGCACGACGAGATACTCTGCGTGCGCCCCGCCCCCGACCAGCCCCATGACGCGCGCGCCCGGTTGCAAGCGGGTGACGCCAGGTCCGCACAGTGCGACCACCCCGACATACTCGAGCCCGGGAATGTCGGGCGGCCAGCCCGGAGGCGCCGGATACTGCCCGCGCCGCTGAATCACGTCGGCTCGATTGAGCCCGGCAGCTGCGACCCTGACAAGCACCTGGTCCGGCCCTGGCTCCGGTCGGTCTACTTCGTCGATGGCGAGCACTTCACGGCCGCCGGCGCCCCGGTGCCGCACCACTCGCATCATCCCAGGTGTCAACCCGGCCATGCCACTCGTCTCCCTTCAGATTGAACGGTTGCCGGGGTGCGCTCTGGCACTGCTCCAGCACCCGGACTCGGATACTACATGCGACTACGTGATATCGCTCTCGTCGGCCTCTTCAGCGCCGGCCTGGTGGGGTGCACCGATAGCGGCGGCCCGGATGACCCACCCGATCCGGCAACCGGCCTGCGCCTCGAGGACGTCGGGAACTTCAGCTTCCCCATCCTGCTCACGGCGCCGCCGGGAGATCCTCGCCTTTTCGTGGTTCAGAAAGGCGGCGCCATCCGGATCATCAAGAACGGCGCAACGCTCGCCACACCCTTCCTCAACCTGGCCGGCCGGATCTCCACCGGTGGCGAGCAGGGATTGCTGGGCATGGCGTTTCATCCCAACTATGCCACCAACGGCCTCTTCGTCGTCAACTATACCGACACCGGCGGTAACACCAAGATCTCGCTCTTTCGGGTCGGGGCGAACCCCGACATCGCCGATCCGAACAGCGAGGGGGTCATCCTGGAAGTGCCGCAGCCGTTCACCAACCATAATGGTGGCATGCTGGCGTTCGGCCCGCAGGACGGTCGGCTCTACATCGGCATGGGCGATGGTGGCTCGGCCGGTGACCCCCAGAACCATGCGCAGCGCCGCAATAGTCTGCTCGGCAAGATGCTTCGACTCAGCGTCAGTGCAAGCGGCCAGGTGTCCATCCCGACCGACAACCCGTTCGTATCCGAGGCCGGCACCCGTCCCGAGATCTGGAGTCTGGGCCTTCGCAATCCCTGGCGCTTCAGCTTCGATCGGCAAACCGGCGATCTCTATATCGCCGACGTCGGGCAGGATGCGCGCGAGGAGATCAATGTGACCAGTGGTGCCGGCAGTCGAGGAGCCAACTACGGCTGGAAGACGATGGAAGGGATGATCTGCTATCAGGCATCCAGCTGCAATCAGACGGGCTTGACCCTTCCTGTGCTCGACTATCCGCGGGGCGATGGTTGCTCGGTGACGGGAGGCTTTGTCTATCGGGGCACCCAGATTCCCGGACTGGCGGGAACCTACTTCTACGGCGACTACTGTCGCGGCTGGGTGCGCAGCTTTCGTTGGAGCGGCGGCGCAGCAACCGACCGACAGGAATGGACCGCGCTCAACCCGGGCAGCGCGCTGGTCAGCTTCGGAGAGGATGCTGCCGGAGAGCTCTACGTCCTGGGCCAGAACGGTCGAGTTGCCCGAATCGTCGCGGCGCCGTAAGAGCGCGTTCAGGAAACCGGGCGGACGCGACGCCGGCGCGGCGGCGACCCGGAGCGGCGGCTGAAGGAGCGGACCGCCTGATGAGCAGCCAGGGTGAGCTGAGGCAAGTCCGCCGCCTGATTCGATGCCAGCTCGACCGCAACCCACCCCAGCGCGGCCGGTATCACCGCCCCGATGGCCGCCTGCCCGCGCTCGGCCTCGGCGCGCGCCACCGGGACCGGAAGGCGGAGCCAGACCGTGGCCTCACCCAGGAGGGCAAACATCCGACCTGCCGTAAAGAAGCCATCCCGGGCGCCCATCCGCCGCACGGTAACGTGGGGCAGCGCCCTCAACTGTTCACGAATCGAGCCAGACATCGGGAGATTGTATCGCCCGAAACGCGCCCCCGCTACATGGTGGCCGGAATCGTTACTGAATGGCGCTGCGGCGGGAACTCGATGACTTCAGTTCCTGACGCGAGCGACAGGCGGCACCCAGGGCTCAGTAGACTCATCCTGGGGAAGCCGCGTGAGCGAGTCGACGTAATCGACCGGCAGACCTGAAGCACGCGCAGCCGCAACGACCTGCCGAACGTAGTCGGGGTTCGCAACGCCCGGACTCCCGTCGACCGCCAGATAGACCATCGCCCGGTCTTCCGAGCCGGCGCGCCGAACTGTCACACAGGCTTTGTGATAGATGCCCTGATCGACCGCCTCGAACTGGTCCAGCGCCGCCTCGTCCTGGTCGGTGAGCTGCCAGAGAACCCCGTGAACCCTGGCGTGGTCATCGGGAATCAGCGTGCCGTATCCGGCCCGGCCAATCGCGACTCGATACCCCATCAGCGTGGCCGGGCCAAGCATCGATGCACCTGGAGCGGTTCGACCCATGTGGGCTCGATCCATGTTCGCCCCGTACGCGAAGTATCGCATCATCTCCGTTTGAAAACGTTGCCCGGGGGCCGGTGTGATCAGTGAGTCGGGGCGCCGACTCCAGCCGGCTCGTCAAGGGTTCAGTGAGTCGCGCAGCCGGCCTCGATCAGCGGCGAGTGCCGCAAGGCGACCGCGTGTCGATGCTACCTGCGGATGCTCGGGACCGAGCCGGGCTTCCAAAGTGCCGAGCGCGCGTCGCAGCAGCGTCTCCGCTTCGAGCAGCACCGAGTCTTGCCGAGAGCGCATTCCGCGATCAGTCAGCAGGGTAGCCAGCGCCAGCATCACGCGTGCGGTGACAGGATGGTCATCGCCCTGCAACCGGCCCTGACGGGCCAGCAACTCACGATAGTCGGCCTCGGCCGCCTCCCGTTCGCCCTGGGCCGCCCTGAACGCAGCCAGGTTGCCCAGTGCCACCACGCTTCGCTGATGATCCGGCCCGACCGAGGCTTCAAGCGCGCGAACGGCCAGATCCTGAACGACGATAGCCGAGTCGAGGCGGCGCTGGAAGTAGTGCGCGGCAGCGAGGTTGTTGGCGGTGATGCCGACACTGCGATGCCCGTCGCCGAACTGGGTTCGGCGCACCGCGAGCGCCTCGGACAGCACGGCCTGAGCATCCGGGTATCGCTTCAAGGCATTCAAAACGACGCCAAGATCGTTGAGCGAGCGCGAGAGGTCTCGCGCTGCATCAGGGCCGGCAGCGCGCCGAATCGCAATAGCGCGCTCGAGCAGCGGCACCGCCTCCTCAGATCGGCCCCGCTCGTGGAGAATCCAGCCGAGCAGGTTGAGCGGTGAGGCAGCATCGAGGTGATCCGCCCCCCGCAACGAGTCACGAAGATCGAGGGCGCGGCGGGCCAGCGGCTCGGCGGCGGCGTAGAGGCCCAGCCGATCGTAGCCGTCGGCCAGGACCTCGGTCATCTCAGCCTCGAGTTCAGGGCGACCGGAATAAGCCTCGGCCAGCCGGGCCGCCTGTCGATCGAGCAGGCCGCGAGCCGTGACGGTGTCGCCCACCGCCTGGTCGGCCCCGCTCGCCCCGAACATCTCCATCAGGAAGCCACGCACCTCGACCGCCTTGTCTCGTTCCTGGCGGACCCGGGCGGATTCGTGGGCCACCCGGCGAGACTGCAGCAGGGACACGATGGTCGTGCCCGCCAGGCCTAGAAACGCGCTGGCGGCCACCGCGAGCCCCGCTGCATGGCGCCGGGCGAACTTGCGCAGCCGGTAGCCGGCGGTATCGGGCCGCGCCATGATCGGCAGCCCGCCCTGGTGGCGTCGAATGTCCTCAGCAAGCGCGGCGGCAGACTGATAGCGGCGCTCGGGTTCCCTGCGCAAGGCTTCGAGCACGATGGTGTCGAGCTCGCCGGCCAGGCGACGTCGGAGCCGGGCCGGGTCGGAGCGTCGGGCAGCGGCGAGCGCCACGGATTCCGATCCGACGCATCCCGCCATGTCGCTGGGACGTCGCAGCGACGCAGTGAGAACAGCCTGCTCGATCGCGGCAACACTCTCGCCGCCCTCAAGGTACGGATGCCGGCCGGTCAGGAGCTGGTGGAGCAGCAAGCCGAGCGCATAGACGTCGGTGGCCGTGGTGATCGAGGCATCCGTGATCTGCTCCGGTGCGGCATACTCCGGCGTCATCCTCCGAACCCGGGTGCGGGTCTCGATCGGACTCAGCGTCTCGGTCGGCATCAACACCTTGCCGATTCCGAAATCGAGCAGCTTGGGGACGCCATCGGCGCTGACCAGAATGTTGCCCGGCTTGAGGTCGCGGTGAACGATCAGGCTCTGGTGGGCACGCTGAACCGCTGCGCAGACGGTGCGGAAGAGCGTCAGCCGGTCGTCGATCGAAAGCTGATGCGCATCGCAGTACTCGGTCAGAGGCCGGCCTTCGACATACTCCATCACGAAGTACGGCCGACCGTCGTCGGTTGCGCCCGCGTCGAGCAAAGCGGCGATGTTGGGGTGATGGAGCGAGGAAAGAATGCGACGTTCGAGCCGGAACCGGTTGAGCACCTCGTCGGTGTCCATGCCGCGCCGAATCAGCTTGATCGCAACCCGGCGGCAGAGGTCTTCCGATTCGTGAAGCGCCAGCAGTACGTCACCCATCCCGCCCCGGCCGATGCGGCCGATCACTCGATAGGGTCCGATCCGATCCGGTGGTGCGACATCGAGCAGTGCAGCGGACGGCTCGGGCAGAACGGCAAGCGGCGCTTCGAGGTACCCCGGATCGAGCTCCAGCTGCGCGAGTAGCTCGTCGGCATCGCGACGCAGCGCCGAGTCGCCCGAGCAGGCCGAATCGAGATACGCCCCCCGGGTCTCGGCCGGTTGGCTGAGCGCCGCGAAGCAGAGGTGCTCGAGTCGCTGCCAGCGGGCGGGATCCACAGTGCCTCGACGTTTTAAGTCAGGATGGTTGCGACTTGCGATCTCGGTCTGGGGCGGGCGAAAGGGGCGGCACCCCGCCGTCCTTCACTCCTTCGATTTCCCGGCGGAGCCAGGCCTTGGCCATCGTCCAGATCCGTCGGACGGTTCGCTCAGAGAGACCAAGAACGGTCGCAACCTCAGGGTTCGACAACCCCCCGAAGAATCGGTACTGCACTACCCGGGCGCCTTCGGGGTTGAACAGGGCCAGCCGTTGCAGCGCGGCATCGAGGGCCAGCAGCTCCGCAGCCTGATCGTCGGAAACGAGCTGGGCGTCCGGCAGATCGCCTGCGTCGTCCAAGCCCACGTGCGCAGCGCCCGCACCTCGCTTGGCGGCAGTTCGGCGCTTCGCATGATCGATCAGAATCCGGCGCATCGCCTCGGAGGCCACCGCGAAAAAATGTTCCCGGCTCTGCCAGGCGGCCCGAGTTTGATCGGCAAGCTTGAGGTAGGCCTCGTGAACCAGAGCCGCCGTGTCGAGCGTATGCCCTGACCGCTCCCATCGCAAACGCCCATGTGCGATGCGAGACAGCTCGTCGTAAACGAGCGGCAGGAGCCGGTGGAACGACTCCTCCCGCCCGTCGGATACCTGACGCAGGAGCCCCGTGATCTCGCCAGGCTCGTCACGCCGATCGGTTTCGGCCATAGCCCTTCGCGATCGAAGACCTCGGAGCTTAGCACCGGGCCGGATCGCGGGCAAACCGAGCCCGACGGCGGTCAGGGCGGCGGCAAGGTCATCAGCACCACTTCACCGAAGCCGCAGCCGGTCGGCTCGGGATCCAGCACCGGGGCCCCGCCCTGAATTCGGATGCCGCTGCCCGGCACGGCCTCGTGCACGTGTTCATAGGCGCAGAACGGTGGATGCGCAGCAACCCTGACCGCCCCGGTGATATTGGCCAGCGGAATCACCGTGCCGGCCGAGAAGCCCCCGACGGCATGGTTGAGTTTGAGGGCCCGGGTCTGAGTATTCACCGTGACGGGGATTCGTTGCACCACCGGAGGCGCCGCCGAGCCGACGGGCTTGACGCTGATGACGAGCTCGGCCGCAACGGACCGGGCTTGTGCGCAGTTGAACGAATGCGGCACCGTCCGTTGCTGGCCCGGCTGAAGGACTCCTGTCCCCGCCGAGCCAACCTGGTACAGCGAGGTCCCGACCACTTGCGATTGCACCTCGATCGCTTCGTCGCCGTCGTTGCGATAGATGAGCGGCGGCCCCAGGGTCGGACAGGGCGACTCACCGACGATGTGATTGAAGAGAATTTCCGTCAGACTGACAAAGAGCTTGGGCGCCGGCGCACAAGGATTGCCGGGCACGCCCGGCTCGAACGCCGGTTCGACATCGGTGCGGTTTCCGTTGACCGTTATTCCGTCTGCACCGGCGAGACCACCCGCCCCGACCGGTTGCCCGTTGCCGCCCTTGCCTCCGTTTCCGGCGGTCTCCACGAAGACGTTGCCGTCATCCCCGGCAAAGAACCCGGTTCCACCGACACCGTCCGCTCCGGTAGCATCTCCGCCGTTGCCTCCCGCCCCACCCTGCTTGGGCTCGACCCCGCAGTCGTTCCAGCCGTCACCGCCGATGCCGGCGAGGAAACGAGCAAAGCCGCCGTCGCCGCCGTCTCCGATCAGTCCGCCCACCGGCGGGGGAAAGGTGGCGCGAGCATGGCCACCCTCGCCGCCCGTGGCCTTGATGGCTCCGCCATGGCCGCCGTCGGGCACCTCCTCGGTTGGTGCGAATGAGCCGTTGCCGGCGGTTGCGGTCGCGTTGCCGCCGCGCCGCCCGTCGCCGCCCTGCAAGGTGGGCATCCCGCCGGCATTGCCCGTGATCCGGAACTGATTGGCGGGCGACCCGGCACCGACGCCGCCGATCGCCTCGGCATCCCCGCCGTCCTGCTCCCGGTCGCTGCCCGCCGGCGCCCGGCCCGGCACCCCGTTCGCGCCATCCGCCTCGGCGTCACCGCCACGCCCGCCGCTGCCGAGGATGATGGTCAGGTTCTGACCGCCGACGATGCCTTGTTCACCGATGACTTGGACGAGGCCGGGTTCCGCGCCGTTGCCGCCGGTCGCCTTGGCGCCGGCCGCCTTCTGCCCGGCTTTCGAAGCCACAGCGGTGGCGCGGGCGTCTCCGCCGTCGCCCCCGTCGCCGGAGGTGATTTGGACCGCACCGGAAAAGATCACGCGACCGGTCTTGGCCAGCACCCGAATCAGGCCGCCCTTGCCGCCGTTGCCGCCTCGGGCGTCCCCGGGGTCGCCGTTCAGGTCGGCACCCACGCCACCGTGGCCGCCATCCTGGCCCAGGACGCGAACGCCGGCGCCGAGATCGAGATCGGCACCTCGGCACGAGAGGGTCCAGGTCTTGGCATCGGCTCCGTTCCCGCCGGTCTTGCCGTTGGCCCCGATTTTGGCGCGAACGGGCTTGGTCACGAAGGCCTTCCCCACTACCCGGCAGCCCTGCTGCTGTTGCTGCGCAAGCGCCACCGGCCGAGACCGGACCGCCGCCGGAGAGACCGCATCTGGGAAATCTTCGTCGCTGAGATCGGGATCGTTGGTGATCCGACCGTCGCCGGAGGTGGCAAGACTGTCGGTTCCGGTGACGAGATAGCCTTCGCGACCGACGATGAGAAGCCCTGGCGGAGTGTCGCCCGGTACTGCGCAGCTGTTGTCGATCGAGCCTGTGACGGTGACCGTCTGCTCGCTCACGACGGTGAGACCGCGGCAATCGCCCACGATCTTTCCGGCAATCTCGACCACGCTGTCGGCGTTGATCGTCACGTCGCCGGCAAGGGTCACGGTCCGTCCGGCCGGAATCACGAGCCGAGTCAGGTTGATGGTGCCAGCCGCGAGCGTAGTGTCCTGTGACGGCTGCAGCACGACTTCCTTGCCGATTGCTGCGAAGACGGCCGCGGTAAGCGCCGTGCCCTGCACCGTTGCAGAGAGCGCATTGGCTCCATCGGTCGGGCCGAGGATCCAGTCACCCACCGTAGCGACACCGGAGGCATTCGTCTGCTGGGTACCGCCGGCAACCGACCCGCCTCCCCCGGTCACGCTGAAGACCACTGTGGCGCTGGCGACGGGATTGCCGTGCTGATCGAGCACGCGAACCGAGGGCTTCACGGCCACCGCGGTCTTGACTGCGGCGGTCTGCCCGTCCCCCGCCGCCTTCTCCAGCGTTGCCGGGGCTCCGGCTGCCGCGGTTGCTGTGAAGGTGACGGAACTCGAGGTGCCTTGAATCGACGCGGTAAGCGTGTTGGCCCCGGGTGCAGTCCCGACCACCCAGCCGCCGACGGTGGCAACGCCTTGCGCATTGGTCGTTTGGCTTCCGCCCGTCAGGGTACCGCCGCCCGACGCGACAGCGAAAGTGATGGCGACGCCTGATACCCCGGACCCGGTGCTGTTGGTGACTCGGACCGACGGCGGGACGCCAACCGGCTGCCCCACCGCGACCGTCTGATTATTACCGTCCTGAATGGCGAGGTTCCTGGTGGTGTCTGGACCGTCCGGCCCACCAGTGTCACCCCCGCCGCACCCTGCCGCCAACAGGATGGCCACCCATCGGCCCCATGAGATCCGTCGCATCGGTCAACCTCCAAACGAAGCTCGGCGCACACCGCCGTTGGAGGTTACGCGACAGATCGGGGCAGGCACGGCCAAATGGGCCATGCCGGGTGTCGAATGGGGCTGCTACCGACCGGGGGGCCGGTCGGCAGGAAGGATCGGTCGATGGGGGCCGGCTGAGCCGTCAGCCGGTCCGTCGCATCGCAAAGACGCCGTTGAGGAAGTGGGTTGCCTTGCCGCCGTCATTGCCCCAGAAGGCAACGTCCCAACCCCGATTGCCGCCCATGGCCGGATCGACTGGTAAGAAGCGATCTTCACCCATCGACACGATTTCCGAGGTCAGGTTCGGCTGCTCGTTCCGCCCGCTGAAGGTGCGGGCCACGAGCTTGCCGCCTTCATCCGTCATCGTCACTCGATTGCCCAGCGACTCGAACCGACCGACATACCGCTTGAGGTCGACGGGCACCCGCTTGACGGTGGCGGCCGTGGGCAGCTTGGGCTTCGCGATTCCGAACATGTCGCCTAGCACCGCGTCGAAGATCCGATCCGAGAGCGGATATCCCTGGTTGGGCACGTTGGCAATCGTCGCAATCGCCATTCGCTTGGAGGGCGACCAGAGCAGCATCGACGATCCGCTGGTGGCGGTGCCGCTGTGCCCGAACAGCTCCACCCCGCCCCATTGTTTCCAGTACGGACCGCAGCACCAGCGCTGCGCGATCAGCTTGGCAGGCAGCGTGGCGACCGGCGTGTGCATGGTGCGCACCGCCGCAGGCGTCAGCACCTGCTTGCCATCGGCGGACTTGCCATCGGCCATGAACATTCGCGCAAACCGGACCATGTCACCGGCGCTGCAGCAGAGGGTCGAGCCGGCCGGCGCGATGGATCTGGGCAGGCTCCAGTTGCGGCCGCGGACCGGGCCGTTCGGACTCGCACGATACCCGAGCGCCACCGGATGGTACAACAGGTCCTCCGCAAACATGGCGGACTGCGTCAAGCCGAGCGGCCGGAGAATCCGTTCTGTCAGGAGGCTCTCCCAGGTACGGCCGGTCACGAGCTGCGCAGCGTGACCGGCCACCGTGCTGCCGGCGTTGGAGTAGCCGTAGGCGGTGCCGGGCTCGTACACGAGGGGAACCTTGGCAAGCGCAGCGACGTAGCGCGCCACGGCGTCGTCGCCGCGGCCGTGGTCCTGATATGACCCGTTATCGAGGCCCGAGCTCATCGAGAGCAGCTGGCGCAGCGTGATCTTCTCGGCGCCACCCGCATCAGCGACCTGGAAGTCGGGGATCCATTTCGTGACCGGCGCATCGAGGTCGAGTTTGCCTTCGTCGACCAGGTTCATCACCAGCGCGGCGTTGAAGACCTTAGTGGTGGACCCGATCTGAAACAGCGTGTCGGTGGTGACCGCCAGGCCGCGCTCGCGGTTGGCTTGGCCGGTGGCAAACTCATGCACCGCCTCGCCGTCGAAGACGGCGAGCTGGGCCCCGACGATGCCGAGCGAGCGAGCCGTATCATCGAGCAGCGTCTGCAGCCGCTTCGGATCGAGGCTCCGCAGGCCCGACGCCCCGAACCGTCGCGCACCCAGGCTCGGCACACCCACGACACCGGCCATGGCCGTGGCCGAGGTCGCCACGAAACCGCGTCTGTCCATCAGAATCCTCCGGGAGGGAGTTTATCGCACCAGAGCGACGGGATCGTAGCCGGCAGTCGCGGCAATCCGTGCGACGGTGTCGCCGATCTTGTTGTTGGGGGTCGAGGCGCCTGCGGTCAATCCGATCCGACGCGCCGTGCCAAGCCAGCCGGCATCGACGACCTCTGCTTTGGTACCAACCGGCTGATGACGAATCGAACCGGAGTCGGGATCGATGCAATCGGCGTCTTCGATGTGATAGGTCCGCACACCGCGCCGGTGGCAGAGAGCGGCCAGGTGACAGGTGTTGCTCGAGTTGTACCCGCCGACGACGACCATGAGGTCGAGGGGTTCTTCGAGCAGCTGCACCACCGCGTCCTGTCGCTCCTGGGTTGCCGAGCAGATCGTGTCGAAGGTGCGGACATGGTCGGCTTCGTGCTCGGCGCCGTAGCGTCGAATCATGGCCTGGCGGAACCGCTCGGCGATCGCCAGCGACTCCTTGGACAGCATCGTCGTCTGATTGGCAATACCGACCCGGACGAGATCGCGTCCGAAATCGAAGCCCTCGGAAACCCGGGACTCGTACTTGGCGCGAATCGGCTCGACCTCACCGCCCTCTTCGATGAAACGACAGACTTCATCCGCCTCAGCCATGTCGAAGACGACCAGGTACCGGCCTTCGAGATACTTGGTCACCTGGCTCGCGGTGGCCTTGGTCTCTTCATGCCAGTGCTTGCCGTGAATCACGGCCGTGTAGCCGTCGCGCGCGTACTTCTCGACCCGTTTCCAGACGTTGAGCACCGATCCGCAGGTCGTGTCGACCAGCACGCAACCGATGCCGCGCAGCGTCGTGAAGTCCTGAACCGTGACGCCGAAGGCCGGCAGAATGACGACATCGTCAGGCGTGACGGACGAAAAGTCGAACGCACCGGACTCATCGCGCAGGATGAAACGGATCCCCATGTCCTCGAGCTTGCGGTTGACGTGAGGGTTGTGAATGATCTCGCCGACCAGGATCAACTGGCGATCGGGAAACTTGGCCCGGGTTTCGTAGGCATACTCGACGGCGCGATCGACGCCATAGCAGAAACCGAACTCGCGAGCGAGCCGGAACTCGAGATCGCCGGCTCGAACGCGATAGTCGTTGGCTTTGAACGACTCGATCAGGGCACTGTGGTAGTCGGCAGTCAGGACGTGTTCGATGGCGCCCTTGAGGCCGAACCCTTTGCGGTAGTAGGTCGCGTCAGTCACCCGAACTCGCTTTCGGTCGGAAGACCCGTCCGCACCCTTCGGGGGCCGGCAGCACCGGCACATCCGTGAACGTGCCCGACAGGCGCAGCGTGTCGAAGCCGTCGCTCTGTTTGAGGCGGAAGTCGAGCGTACCCGAGATGCCGGCGGCCGTGACCGCCGTGACGTTGACCGTCCCACCGGTGGCTTCGTAGCCGCGGAGGGCCGTGTCGGAAATCCATCGCAGGGCGCCGAAGGCCAGCGGCCGCCAGCCGACCGGAATCGACCCGGCCACGATCGGGTGCTGGGCAGGCGCGAGGGTATCGACTGGCAGGACGGTAAAGCCAACCCCGAAGTCGTCTTTGATGGCCAGCACCTCAAGGAGCGAGTCCGCGGCACACCAGAGCCCTTCGGCCCGGGCCGTGTTACCGCCCTGAGTCACCCCGTCCCATTCGACGGAAACAAGGCCGGTCCCCCGCTCGATCGGAGGGACCGGTTTGACGCACGCACCGGCCGCCACGGCCAGGCCAAGAAACCAGAGACGCATACGGAAGGGAAGCTAGGCCAATCGGACCCTAAAGGCGACCGCCCGAATCGAGGGCTGATCCGGGCGGCCTGTGACTTCAATGCATCCTGCTGTGGAGTTCAGGAGGCCTGGGCCCACTTGCTCCGGCCATCGCGGTGGAGGCCATAGGCGCGCAGCCGGCGCCACAGGGTGGTTCGACTGATGCCAAGACTCTTGGCCGTTTCGGCCAGGCGCCATCCGTTGGCGTCGAGGGAGCGGACGATCGCTTCTTTTTCCCGCTCTGCGAGGGTCTTGGGTCCGACCGTGCCAGGCAGGAACATGGCCTCGCCAAGATCAATGGTGCCGACCTTGAGTGGCTTGAGCCTCCCGCCCAGCTCGGCGAGCTGCGGCATCAGTTCCCGCGATGTCTGGCTGAAATCGAGTCCCAGATCTCGGGCGTGCTCATTGGCATAGAGCACCTTACCCTGGGTGTCGAACACCACCACGCCCTCTGCAAAAGCGTCGAGCAATGTCTTCGCGAGGGGTGAGAACACCGACGGCATTGGCGGAGAAGACGGGTTCGTCGTCATGGTTGAGATAACGTCGATACGTTGCAAAAGGTTTCGAACAGAGACGATGTCGACAAGATACCCAGAACAGCACGGACGGACAAAAAAGAGTGCTGCGATTCACCTTCCGGCTTGAGCTGAATGCGTACACGAACCACCTTGACCGTCCGGTCAGTCGGGTTCAGATTAGACTCTCCCCAACCCGTCAACGCTATGCGAGACAACATCATCGACGCTTCCGTCAGAACCTTGACGGCTGCTGGCCTGGAGGGATGGTCGCTTCAGCAGGTCGCGACGGCGGCTGGCTGTGCCAAGGGACTGGTGATTCACTACTTCGGGACCAAGGCATCCTTACTCCTCGAGACCGGTGAGCGGATCGCGGCCATCAGAGCCCAACGCCGGCTCCAGGCTGTCGGGACGCGTGGCACCGCAGGCATCGATCGGCTCTGGCAAGTCATCGCTGACGACGCAGCGATGGGAACGACAGCGGCCGCCCTGGCCCTGGCCAGTCACGGCATCCCCAGCCGCAGGCCGGGCGATCCGGCAGACCTGCATGCCGCAATGGCCCTCTGCCTGGGCATCCCACCCGACTCGCTGGCTGCGCCGCTGGCCCTGACCGCCATGCTGGAAGGAGTCGAACTGCAACTGGTTCGCGGCACGCCCGTCGGCGCGGTCCGGGCCACCTTCGATCGGCTCTGGCTCTCACTGATCGAGTAGTCGCAGCGCCCCGAACTTCACTCGAAGTCCTGCTGTCTGCACTCGACAAATCGTGCCGAGGCTTCGTGAAGGAACCTTCCAGCAGGGCTCATGATCGGTTTGCCCCTCGACTGGCACCTTACCGGAGGTTCGTGGGCACCCCTTCAGGGCGAAGGGTGCATGGACCTCCGGGCGCCGTTCCCGAATCTGGAGCCCGTGATCTGACTCGGACAACGAGGTGAGGTCATGAGAGCACTGTTCGGTTTTCTCACTTCGGTTCTGCTGCTGGTGGCAACAGGACCGCTCCACGCACAACCCCGAACGGTGTCCGGCACCGTTCGCGCTCAAGCCGATGGCGCCCCCCTGGCCGATGTGACGGTGCGCCTTCGGGGCGCAATCACCAGTGTGCGCACCTCCGCAGCTGGCGCATTCCAGATCGAGGTGCCGGCCGCATCCACCGACATTCTGGTAGTAAGCCATCCTGACTATGACGTGGCCGAGGTGGAGCTGCTGGGCCGGACGAGCGTGGAGATCGAACTGCGCTCCAACATCCGGTACAACCAGTATGGTGTCGCAGTGCCCCGTAAGCCGGTGGCGGGCGAAGCCCGTGACGGCCTGCTGGTCTTCGAGGCGGCGGACGGCTCCTTCAAGCTCTGGTACGACCTGCGGGTCCAGATGGACGGCGGCTACTTCTTCGGCGAGACGCTGAGCCCGATCGGCAACGGCATCGAGATGCGCCGGGCGCGCATGGCCTTCAAGAGCGAGTTTGCCCGCAAGTGGTACGCCGAGATCGATATGGACTTCGCCGACTCCCGCGCCGACCTGAAGGATGCGTACCTGCAATACACGCCGACGCCGGGGTTCGACGTGAGGGCCGGCAACTTCAAGGAAATTTTTTCGATTGAGCAGAACACGACCAGCCGTTACCTGACGTTCCTGGAGCGGCCGATGGTGACCCGCGCAATGACGCCGTCTCGGCACGTCGGCTTCCAGGCGGTGTATGGGAGGCCCTACGTGCTCCTCGCAGGCGGCCTGCATTTTCAGATCGTGGACGGCTGGGAAGAAGTGCAGATACGCAAGGACAACAACAGCGCGTTCGGCGCGGACGAAGGCTACTCGCTGACCGGCAAGCTGGTACTGATGCCGTTCTATCATGATACCGAAAAGGGCCTGCACCTGGGTGCGGCCGCCTCCTACCGCACTCCAAAAACCACTGATCAGATTGGCACGGTGCGGTTCGACACCCGGGGAATCTCGAACATCAACCGCCGCAAGTATCTGGACACAGACCGGCTCCAGAATGTGAGCAGCACCGTCCTGACCGGGCTCGAAGGAGCGGCCTATTACCGGAACTTCCGGATCCAAGGCGAGTACAATACGGCTCGGGTCGCCTACAAAGACGCCAGCTTGGGGAAGGAAAACTTCCAGGGGTTCTACGTCTTCGGCAGCACCATGCTTTTCGGCGGCAAGTACCGCTACAGCACGGCGGATGGTGAGTTCACCCAGCCCAGTCTGGGCCGGGGCTGGGGTGATCTCGAACTGGCCGTGCGCTACGAGTACCTCGATCTCAACAGCCGCAAGGACGGCGTCATGGGTGGCGAGGGTGAGGGCATCACCGTCGGCGTGAACTTCTACCCGATCAGCAACGTGAAGCTCAGCATGAACTACGGCTGGGTGAACCACGATCGCTGGGCAAACGGGCGGAACCGCCTGCCCACTGGCCTCGACGCGCAGGGCAACCCGACCGCCAATCCGCTGCTGATCGTCACACCGGAGGGGAAGGCGGGCGAGGATTTCAGCTCATTTTCGTTCCGGGTGCAGGTCTCGTTCTAACCGACACCCGACGCTGGCAATCTGGAGGACTTGATCATGAGACAGCAACTGAAGATGGCCGCTCTGGGACTCATCGGCCTCGCCATGGCAGCTTGCGTAACCGACGCGGTAGAACCTCCTCCGCCCCCGAAGGAGGCCGAGGTAGTCCACCACTGGAACTTCAACGCCCTGCCCACCGGCCAGCTGACCGAGGCACTCGCCAGCGCGAGCACGGTGGGTACGGGGCGAATCACCTATCCCGGCACCGGCAACGGCTATATGGACCGGGTCGACCCCGGCACCGATCTCAATGCCCTCTCCGGGATACCGGCAGGCTTCGGGCTGCGACCGCGGAATCCGTCGAACACGCGGGAACTGCTGATCGTGGCGCCGTCGACGGGCTACGAGAAGCTGGAGATCAGCTATGCATTGCAGCGCAGCTCCCCGGCAGGCGCCGAACAGCAGCTGCTGCAATACTCTGCGGACGGTGGTACGACCTGGGTGAATGTGGCGCCGGCGTATGACCTCACGGCGATTGACCCGAACTGGGAACGGAAGTACTTCAACCTCGAGACGGTGGCCGCGGTCAGCAACAATGCCAACCTCCGTTTCCGGATCCTGTTCCAGGGCCCAGCCGCGGCGGGAACCTCCGGCAATCACCGGATCGACAACCTGATTATCGAAGGCGTTCCGCAGTAACGCGACGCTCCCGGCGTGGTGCGCGCGACTTCCACCAAGCGCGGGAGGTCAGCAATGGGTAAGGAGACAATGCAAATCGGGGTGCTGTCGAAGCCCCGGTTCGAGTTCCGATCGTTTGGGCAGAACTTCGACCGAATTCACCACCGGATGTCACGGTTTTCCGTGCCGATACCTGAGAAGGTCTGGGAGCGGCACTCGGACGAGATCTACATCGTCTCACGCACCAACGACGTGAACAACACCAAGATCCGCGACGGCAAAATGGACATCAAGACCTTCGTTCAGGCTGTCGACGGGCTCGAGCAGTGGAATCCGCTCATGAAGGGCGAGTTTCCTCTGCCACCCGACGTCCTCCGCAACGAAGTGTTCCCGGCGTTCCAGGTACCCCTGCCACCCCTGCCACCCGGCGACTGCAGCTACGATGCATTCCTGGAGCTGATCCGGACCCACCCGGACCTCGCGGCGGTCCGGGTCCACAAGCAGCGATTCGGTTACATGGTGCATGATACCATTTGCGAGTACGCCGTCGTCCTGATCAACGGCGCCCGAGTCGTGAGCGTGGCGACCGAATCGACCGAGGTTGCCGATCTGCAGCGCACGATTGTGGACACTGGAATGACCGGTCTCGAGAATATCAACTACCTTCAATCCATCAAGCGGGTGCTCGGGATCAGCCCGGCGCCGCTGGCCAACGCATAGCCCTGGAGGAGCGATGGCACAGGAAATCGAGCGGAAGTTCCTGGTGAAGGGCGCTTTCAAGGATCAGATTGAGCGAAGCACTCGCATCGTCCAGGGCTACCTCTCCTCCATACCTGAGCGCACGGTCCGCGTTCGGCTCAAAGGTGAGAAAGGGTTCCTCACGATCAAGGGCATCGGCAACGCGTCTGGAGCAAGCCGGTTCGAGTGGGAGCGGGAGATTCCGGCAGCGGAAGCCGAGCAGCTTCTGGCCATCTGCGAACCGGGCGTCATCGACAAGGTCCGGCATCTTGTCCGGGCAGGCGGCCACACCTACGAAGTGGATGAGTTCCACGGCGAGAACGACGGACTCGTGGTGGCCGAGATCGAGCTGTCGGCCGAGGATGAGAGCTTCGAGCGCCCGGCGTGGCTCGGGTCAGAGGTCACCGGTGATGCTCGCTACTACAACAGCATGCTGATGAAGCAGCCCTACACCACCTGGGCAACAGGCGCAGGATGAGCGCGCAGCCGGAGGTGAAAGTCGGCACGGTGCATGACTCGCTGGACATGCGCCAGTACCGGATCGAGCAGCTGCCGGTCCGGCAGCGCACCGCCTTTGAGCAACAACTGGCGCGAGCGGGACTCGTCCTCGCCCCTCTGATATTCCTGCTCTTTGCCTTCGTGATCGAGCTGCCCTACCTCCAGGGCGTGAACCCCGATTCGATCGTGTCGGCGGCCGCCAAGGCGGAACTGGCCGCCAAAGGTGCGGCGTGGTTCAGCCAGGCCAACGCCTACATGCTGGCAATCTTCCTGGCATCGATCGTCCTGTGGATGACGGCAGCGCTGCCGAACTACCTCACCGGTCTGATGGTGATCATCGCCCTGGTGCTGACGGGGGTACTCACCGAGCAGCGGGCCTATGCCCAGCTTGGCCATCCGGTGATGTGGCTCAACATCATGTCGTTCGTACTGGCGAGTATGCTGGTGGCCACCGGGCTCGCCAAGCGGGTAGCACTCTGGCTGCTCCTGAAGTTCGGGCGCACCGCCTCCTCGGTCTTCCTCGTCTTCCTCGTTCTGAACATCCTGCTGTCTGCCTTCGTCTCGGCGACAACCGCCAAGGCGGCGATTCTGCTGCCGCTCTTCATGGTTATCGCGGCAATCTACGGCGCCAGACCCGGAGAGGGGCGGACCAACTTCGGTCGCAGCATCGTCCTCCAGAACCTGCTGAACATCAACCTCGGTGCCGGGGCCTTCCTGACCGGATCCGGAGCGAACCTCCTGGCCGCCGCGCTGATCGGTGGAGCCATCGGCGGCACGATCTACTTTGGCGACTGGATGATGGCGATGTTCCCGATCATGGTCGGGCTGATGCTGACAGGCTACCTGCTCGCCATGAAGGTCTTCTTTCCGCTTGGGCCGAACGAGCGGCTGCCCCAGATCGCAGGCGGCATGGAGCGGCTGCGTGAGGAGTACCAATCGCTGCACCGTATGAGCTGGCGCGAGATTCGCGCGGTCGTCCTCTTTCTCGTGATCCTCGGGCTCTGGGCCACTGATAGGTGGCACGGGGTAAGCCCGACCGCCGTGGCCTTCGTCGGCGCCATCGTGGCTCTCCTGCCACGCGTCGGGATCGTAGAGTGGAACCAGGTCGACGTTCCCTGGCATCTGATGCTGTTCTCGGCAGGTGCGTACGCGCTGGGGGCGGGACTCGACGCGACGGATCTCCCATCGATCTCAGTCAACGCCTTCTTCGACCACCTCGGCATCGGGCAGGAAACCCCGTTCTGGGTTCTCTACCTGCTGCTGACCGGCGTCATGATCCTGAGCGCCCTGATCTTCCAGTCCAAGACCATGCGCGCGATGATCTTCATTCCGATCACCATCGGCGTGGCCGGTCGCTTCGGATACCCGGTGATCAGCCTGGCCCTGCCGGTCGCCTTCATGATCGAACATGTTTACGTACTGCCCTTCAACAGCAAGCCGGCGGCGTTACTCTACGAGACCGACCGCTACTCACTGCCCGACGCCTTCCGGTTCGGGTTCACGATGATGCTGATCGCCTGGATGGTCAACGTCATAGCTGGAGAAACCTGGTTCCGACTCCTGGGGATCACGCCGAACGGAGTGTTCGGAATCTTCTAGGCCGTTATCCGGGCGATCCGATCTGGAGGCATGATGACACTGCTGTTCAAGCAGAGCCGGGAGCTCGAAGCCCAGATCGATGAGTATCTCGATCGGATCATTCAGGGCGGGATGCTCTTCAGGCAGGGAGTCAAGTGCTTCCTCGAGCACCGAATGGAGGAATTTGAGGAGCGACTGACTGAACTGCGCGCCATCGAGCAGCGAGCCGACGACCTCCGCCGGGCCATCGAAGGAAAGCTGTACCTGCACACCCTGATTCCCGACGCCCGCGGCGACGTGCTGGGACTGCTGGAACACGCAGACGAAGTCCTGAACCTCATTACATCCACGCTGCTTCGCTTCTCGGTAGAGGTGCCTGAGCTGCAGGACGACCTCAATCCGCTGTTTCAAGACCTGGCGGACAACACCATCGCCACCGCCGAGGCGATGGTCAGCGGAACGCGATCCTACTTCCGCGACCTGGCGGCAGTCCGCGACCACATCAGCCGGGCCCAGGGACACCGCGAGGAGACCAACCGCATTGCCGAGCGCTACACCCGGACGGTGTTCCGCCGGGACCTCCGGCTCAGCCACAAGAATCAGCTGCGCTACTTCGTCTCCCACACGGAGAGGATCGCTGAGGAGGCCGAGGATGTCTGCGACCGGTTGGCCATCGCCACGATCAAGCGGTACGTCTGAGGTCGGTGAGCTGCCATGATCTGGTTCTTCCTGTTGAGCGGCCTGTTCCTCGGCTGGTCGCTCGGCGCCAACGACGCGGCCAATATCTTCGGAACCGCCGTGGGCACCCGCATGGTACGCTTCCGTACCGCTGCGCTGGTAGCCAGTCTCTTCGTCGTCCTGGGCGCGGTCGCGGGGGGTGCTGGAACGACGAACACGGTCGGGGCCCTCGGAGCGGTCAACGCTCTCGGCGGGTCGTTTACCGTGGCGCTGATGGCGGGGCTCAGCGTAGCCTGGATGAACCGCTCGGGGCTGCCGGTCTCCACCTCCCAGGCCGTGGTCGGCGCCATCATTGGCTGGAACTTCTTCACCGGCTCGCCCACTGATCTCAGGGTATTGCGCCATATCGTCACCGCCTGGGTCGCGTCGCCGTTCATCGCTGCGGTAGTTGCGATCCTGCTGTATCTCCTGGTTCGCCTGCTGCTGCGCAGGTACCACATTCACCTGCTCGAACTCGACGCGCTCACCCGGGCCGGGCTGGTCGTTGCGGGGGCGTTCGGGGCGTACAGCCTGGGAGCCAACAACATCGGCAACGTGATGGGCACATTTGCGCAAGCGTCGCCGTTTGATGATCAGGAGCTCGCCGGGTTGACCGTGAGCGGCACCCAGCAACTCTTTCTCCTGGGCGGGCTCGCCATTGCTCTCGGGATCTGGACCAACTCCTACCGGGTCATGACAACTGTTGGAGCCCAGGTCTTCAAGCTCACCCCCATCCTTGCCCTCGTCGTGGTCCTGGCACACTCGATCTCCCTGTTCGTATTTTCGTCGACGGGACTGCAGGCCCTGCTGATACGGGCCGGATTGCCTACGCTGCCCCTGGTGCCGGTCTCGAGTTCTCAGGCAATCATCGGCGCGATCCTCGGAGTAGCGCTCGTCAAGGGAGGCGGAGCCGGCATCCGAGCTGGCGTGCTCGGCCGGATTGCCGTCGGCTGGCTCGTCACTCCGGTGGTGGCCGGCCTGCTCAGCTTCGTGGCGTTGTTCGTCATGCAGAATGTCTTTGGCGTGAGGGTCAGTCAGCGCCCTCGAGCGAGCGATTTGTCCGCGGTAGCCGCTCCCGTGGTGTCAGCGCCAGGTTCGGCTGCCCCGGTCCGAGCCGCCGAGATGGCCGATCCAGGCTGGCGCGCAACGATTCCCTGAAAGCGAACGCACGCCAGCGCCCCAACGGTGCGCCCGATGGGCAGCCAGACCTGTCGGCTCTCAAGGGCGCGAGGTCGCTTCACCGTCCCCCTCGGTACAGAAGGGGAGGTGCCCTATCGCAGCAGCACCCCGTCGATCACGTGCACCCAGCCATTCGAGGCGCGAACCGAACCGAGCACCTTGGCGTCGTTGATGTAGGTGTCGCCATCGCGCCGGGTGATGACGACCTGCCCTCCACTCACCATGTTCAGCGACTGACCTTCGCTGAAGAACGAGAGTTCGAGCGCGGAGGTCGTCACGTGGTGATAGAGAACCTGGACGAGCTGGCTGCGGTTCTCAGGTTTGAGGAGGCTCTCGACAGTACCCGGAGGCAGCCGGCTGAACGCCGCGTTGGTCGGGGCAAAGACCGTGAATGGCCCCACGTTGGCCAGCGGATCCACCAGCTCTGCAGCCTGCAACGCGGCGACCAGCGTCGTATGGTCCGCCGAGCCGACGGCCACGCGAACCACGTTGGGCGTGGAGGTCTCATCAACCACCAGGGCCTGACCAGGCGCCGGAGCCCCGGTACCGCCGGCCGCCCGGGATTCATCGCTGGAAGGGGCACACGCGACCACCGCCAAGACAAGGCCGCCGAGGACCGGGGAACGTACGGAGGATGTCATGATGATATTCTCCTGTGAAAGTATGAATTACACGCAATGATTACCCGTAGCCAACCGACCTTCGCCCGCCCTGCTAGCGCTTGAGACGAACCGGCCGCCGTTCAGGGGTGGTAATCTCCGCCAGCGTCGTGTCTCGGAAAAACGACGTGTTTCGATCCGCCAGGTCCTTCCACCGGGCGTGGGCCGCACAGGGTGTCGCGTCGCTGCACGAGGGCCGGCCCAGCAGACACTGTCTGCGCGCCTCGAGCTGGTCGAAGGGACGAATGACGTCCAGCAGCGGAATCTCGTTAGCCGGTCGGGCCAGGCGGAAGCCGCCATGCTTACCTCGCGAGGAGGTCAGGACGCCGCTGCGCGCAAGGGCGTGCATCGTCTTGCTGAGGTAGTTCTGCGGGATCTTGAGCGCCTTGGCGAGGACGGTAACCCGGTAGGGTTCGGCGTCTCCATGCTCGGCCATATAGATCGCGGTGCGGAGCGCGTATTCAGCGGTCTGGGAGAGCATTGGCCTGCCATTTTCGGGAGTGAAGTCCGTCACCAGGAGCCCCCTTTAAGTTAATACTTGCTATTATCATGATAATATGATATTATGCGTCAAGCAAGACAGCAGCCGAACCGATCAACTCAGGACAAGGATACGACGATGTCTGGCAAGCAGGGGGTTGGCACGAGGAGTTGGATACTGATCGCGCTGCTTGGGATCGCGGCATGCGGAGGCAAGGAGGCGTCGCCTCCGGCGGCCGGGGGAACACCGGCGGCCTCGGCTGGCGGCGGCCTCAGCGCGTTTCAGCTCGAGCATGGTATCGGACCGGTCACCGACGTCGTGGAGCTTCCCGCCGCAATCGACCCGGCAATGGCCAAGCAGGGGCAGGACGTCTTCGAGATGAAGTGCGCCGCATGCCATCAGATGGAGCAGCGCTTTGTCGGTCCGGCTCTCGGCGACGTGGTGGAGCGGCGCAGTCCGGCCTTCATCATGAACTTCATCCTGAATCCTCAGGAGAACATCGAAGAGCACCCAGTCGGTAAGGAATTGCTGGCCCAGTTCATGTCGTTCATGCCGAATCAGGGGGTCACGCGCGAAGAGGCGCGGGCGATCCTCGAGTATCTCCGCACCAAGTAACCCAAGCTTGGAGGTCAACACCAAATGTTGCGCAAATCCACTATCGCCCGTGCAGTCGGAGTGATCGCGGCTGTCGCGATCGCCGGCTGCGGCGGAGGCGGCGCCCGTATGACGGTTGACGCCGACGCCGCCCAATCCGTCTATGTTGCCCCGGGGGACCATGATGAGCTGTACGCCTTCATGTCCGGCGGCTTCAGCGGCAATGTCTCCGTCTACGGTCTGCCGTCGGGTCGGCTGCTGCAGCAGATCCCCGTCTTCTCGCAGTATCCCGAAAAGGGATACGGGTACAGCGAACAGACCAAGGCATTGCTCGAGACGAGTTGGGGATTCATCCCCTGGGACGACTCGCACCATCCGCAGCTATCGGTAACCGGAGGCGAGCAGGACGGCCGCTGGCTCTTCATCAACGGGATGAACACGCCGCGCGTGGCCCGCATCGATCTGGCCACCATGGAAACCGACGAGATCCTGGAGTTGCCCCACACGGCTGGCTCGCATGCTTCGCCGTTCCTGACCGAGAACAGCGAATACCTGGTCAGCGCCACCCGCTTCAGTGTCCCGACCGTTCAGCGGGATGTCTCGATCCGGGCCTACAAGGAACAGTTCGCGGGCGTCCTGAGCTTTGTGCGGCTGGATCCGGAGCATGGCCGCATGTCGCTCGCCTTCCAGGTGATGATGCCCGGGTTCGACTACGACCTGGCCCGCGCCGGCAAGGGTCGCTCCCACGGCTGGGCGTTCTTCACGTCCTACAACAGCGAGCAGGCATCCACGATGAAGGAAATCGGCGCCTCACAGGCCGACAAGGACTTCATCGCGGCGATCAACTGGAAGCGCGCCGAGGCCTGCGTGGCCGAGGGCAAGGCCAAGACGATTCCAGCCCGGTACGCGCACAACGTGATGGATCACTCCTCGGGAGTCGCGACTACGCACATGCAGGCCTCCTCGGTCATGCTGAACGCCGGCGATTGCCCGAATATGGTCTACTTCCTGCCCACGCCGAAGTCTCCTCATGGCACCGACATCGACCCCACCGGCGAGCTGATCGTCGCAGGCGGCAAGCTGGCCACGGTGATACCGGTGCATTCCTTCTCGAAGATGATCGCGGCCATCGAGGCGCGGGACTTCGACGGCGAAATCGGCGGCGTGCCGGTGCTGAAATACGAAGCAACGATCGCGGGTGAGGTGCAGAACCCGGGGCTCGGTCCGTTGCACACCGAGTTCGATGGCACCGGCCACGCCTACACCTCCGTGTTCATCAGCTCCGAGATCGTCAAGTGGAGCACCGAGACCTTCACCGTGGTCGACCGGGTGCCCACCTACTACTCGGTTGGTCACCTCATGGTGCCCGGGGGCGACACGAAGACCCCGTACGGCAAGTACGTCATCGCACTCAACAAGATCACCAAGGACCGCTACCTGCCGACGGGGCCTGAACTGACGCAGTCCGCCCAGCTCTATGACATCAGCGGCCCACGGATGCGTCTACTGCTCGACTTCCCGACTGTGGGCGAGCCGCACTACGCCCAGGCCCTGCCGGCCAAGCTGATCAAGGACCGACAGGTGCGGGTGTTTGCGATTGCCGAGAACAACGATCCGTATGCCACCAAGCGGGTGCAGGACACCCGCGTTCAGCGCCGCGGCACTCGAGTGGACGTCTACATGACGGCCATTCGCAGCAACTTCATGCCCGACAATATCGAGGGGATCCAGCTCGGCGACTCAGTCTTCTTCCACGTGACCAATCTCGAGCAGGACTGGGACGTGCCGCACGGCTTCGCGATGATGGGCAACCGCAATGCCGAGCTGCTGATCATGCCTGGTCGCACCCGGACGCTGGTGTGGGTACCTCAGCGGGTCGGGGTCTACCCGTTCTACTGCACCGACTTCTGCTCGGCGCTGCACCAGGAGATGCAAGGCTACGTTCGCGTCTCCGAACGCGGCGCGAACGTCCCGCTGGCCTGGAACGGCCCCAACGGCACGCTGAGGTAACATGATGTCCGGATCGTCCCGCGCGGCACTCGCCGTCCTGGCCCTGGCCCTCCTGGCGCTCTACGCCGTGCCGCTCTGGCATGTGGCGCTGATCGCACCGCAGTACCCGGAGGGCCTCGGGTTCTACATCTGGGTCGACCGGATGAGCGGCGACCTGCAGAGCATCAACGGCTTGAACCACTACATCGGGATGAAAGCGATCGTGCCGGAATCGATTCCCGAGCTGCGGTTCATGCCGTGGGCGCTCGGCGCTCTCGTGGCGGCCGGCCTGGTCGCCGCTGCATGGGGCCGACGGGTGGCGCTGACGATGTGGGTAGCCCTGCTGGCCGGTGGCAGCCTGATTGGCCTCGCCGACTTTTACCGGTGGGGGTACGACTACGGTCGCAACCTCGACCCGACTGCGGCGATCAAGGTGCCTGGCATGACGTACCAGCCGCCGGTACTGGGCACCAAGGAGTTACTCAACTTCAAAGCGACGTCGCTCCCGGCAGCTGGCGGGTGGATCGCCCTTGCGGTCATGCTGGTCGGGCTGGCCCTCATTCTGCGGGAGCGCCGCCTGGCGCGAAGGGTGACGTGATGAGAGCCGCCCTTGCCGCGCTGGCGCTGCTGCACGCTGCGTGCAGTGTACCCGGGCCGCGACCGGTGGCCCTGGGCAGCGAGCTCTGCGGTCACTGCCACATGACGGTCAGCGATGATCGCTTCATTGCGCAGGTCGTGACAACGACGGGCAAGGTACTGATCTACGACGACCCCGGTTGCCTCGCGAACGCGCTCCGTGATGGTGAGGTTGCGCGCGATCGGATCCGCTCCATCTGGGTGACGGACTATCTCGACACCGGCAGCCTGATCGCCGCGGAAGGCGCCTGGTTTGTCCGTTCCGATGCGGTACACACCCCGATGGGAAGCGGGCTGGCAGCCGTCCGCTCGTCTGAGCAGGCGCGTAGCCTGGCCGAAGAGCTTGGGGGAACCGTAGTACGCTGGGAGGCGGTGCAGGATGACACCGGCCACAGGCACTGAAATGCCCGACTCATACCGCGGGTGCTAGCCATGCTTGCGCTCCTCTTTCAGATCACCACCATCACGGTGGCACCCGGCGGGACGATCGGCTCCATAGCCGAGGCGGTGCGCAGCGCGCCGGTCGGGGCGCGGATCGTGGTTCAGGCAGGGACCTACCGTGAATCGGGAATCGTGCTGGATCGATCGCTCGAACTCATCGGCGTGGGGCGTCCGGTGGTGGATGGCCGGAATCGCGGGCAGGTCTTCGCGGTCACCGCGCCGGGGGTTACCATCCGCGGCTTCGCGATTCGCAACACCGGCCGGAGTTCGGTCGAGGACCGGGCCGGGATTCGGCTCGACGAGGCCCATGGCTGCCGAGTGGAGGACAACCACCTCGACGCCACCTTCTTCGGTATCTATGTGGCCCGAACCGAGGGCTGCATCGTGCGCAACAATCGAATCGTGGGTACCGGCTTGAGCGAGGCGCTGTCCGGTAACGCCATCCACCTCTGGAACAGCCGGGACATCGTCATTGCCGAGAACACCCTGCGCGGCCACCGCGACGGGATCTACCTCGAGTTTGCGCGCCACTCCGTCATCACCGCCAACTCCAGTCACGGCAACCTGCGCTATGGCCTGCACTACATGTTCTCGGACAGCTCGGAGTTTCGGAGCAACAGCTTTCGTGACAATGGCGCCGGGGTGGCCGTAATGTACACGCGGCATGTCGTGATGGCGGCCAATCACTTCGAAAACAACCGCGGGCAGGCTGCCTTCGGTCTGCTCCTCAAGGACATCAGCGACAGCCGGATCGAGGACAACCGGATCGTCGCCAACACGGTCGGGCTTTACCTCGAGGGCTCTGACCGGGTATCGGTGACTGGCAACCTGATCGAGCGGAACGGCTGGGCCGTGAAGCTGATGGCCAACGCCACCAACAACACGTTCACCGGCAACCGGTTCCATGGCAACAGCTTCGACGTCACCACCAACGGTCGGCAGCACACCAGCCAGTTCGACGGCAACTTCTGGGACCAGTACCAGGGTTACGACCTCGATGGCGACGGCGTAGGTGACGTGCCATTCCGTCCGGTGCGACTCTTCGCCTATCTGGTGGCCCGGCACGAGGCGACTCTGGTGCTGCAGCGCAGCCTTTTTGTCGATCTGCTCGACGCTGCGGAGCGGGTGCTGCCGGTGCTTTCCCCGGAGACACTGGTGGACCGTTCACCGCTGATGAAGGTCCGACGATGACCGCCCCTGCGGTGGAGGCCGTCGGCCTGCGCAAGACGTTCGGTCGACTGCAGGTGTTGCAGGGCCTCGATGTTGCCATCGAGGCGGGCGTCGTGACCGCCATCGTGGGACCAAACGCCGCCGGCAAGTCCACCTTTATCAAGTCGGTGCTTGGCCTGGTGCGGCCGGACAGCGGACAGCTTCGCGTACTCGGCGCCGACCCACGTGACGGTGACAGCTATCGCGCCCGGGTCGGATACATGCCTCAAACGGCTCGCTTTCCCGAGAATCTCTCCGGGAACGAGGTGTTGCAGCTCCTGAGCGGACTGCGAGGTCATCCTGAGAGTCAGGATCGCGAGTTGATCGACACTTTTGGCCTGGGCAGCCAGCTGCACAAGCCGGTGCGGACGCTCTCGGGCGGCACGCGACAGAAACTCAACGCTATCGTTGCCTTCCTGTTCCGGCCGGCGCTGGTGATCCTCGATGAGCCGACGGCGGGGCTGGATCCGGTTGCCAGCGGACAGTTCAAGGACAAGGTGCTCGACGCCCGATCCAAGGGCACCACGGTACTGCTCACCTCCCATCTGATGGGCGAGGTCGAGGAACTCGCTGACCGGATCGTCTTTCTGCTGGAGGGCCGGATCCACTTCCACGGCAGTGTGGATGAGCTGCGCCAGCGCACTGGCGAGGCGAAGCTGGAGCGGGCGGTGGCTCGGCTCACGACGGAGGCGGCGTGACCGCCTTCCTCAGGATCCTCCGCGCTGAGGTCCGCGACGTCCTGCGCAGCCGATGGCTGCCGGGCTATGCCCTGCTCTTCCTGCTGCTGACCGACCTGCTGTTCCGCTTCGGGGCGAGCGGCGACCGCGTGCTCCTGAGCCTGCTCAACGCCGTCCTGCTCCTGGTACCGCTGGTGAGCATCGTGGTCGGCACCATGCACGTCTATCAGTCGCGCGAGTTCATCGAGCTGCTGCTGGCACAGCCGGTCGGCCGGCGGTCGCTGTTTGCGGCGCTGTGGCTCGGGCTGACAGTGCCGATGGCGCTGGCTTTCGTGGCGGGGGTGGGCCTCCCGTTCCTTTGGCAGGGGGCAGGCGGCGCCGGAGGAACGCTCGTCACACTCCTCCTGGCTGGGGCGGCGCTCACGGGGGTCTTTACGGCAATTGCGTACCTGCTGGCCGTCTCCTTCCAGGATCGTGCTGCGGGGCTCGGTGCTGCGATCCTCGTCTGGCTCTTTCTCGCCGTCATTTACGACGGACTGATCCTGATCGGCACCGCTCTGCTGGCCAACTATCCACTCGAGAAGCCGGTACTGACGGCGGTGGTGCTCAATCCGATCGACCTGGCGCGAGTGCTCCTGCTGCTCAAGATCGACATCGCCGCGCTGATGGGTTATACGGGCGCGGTCTTCGAGCGCTTCTTCGGCAGCGGGCGCGGTCTGCTTGTCTCGGCAGGCGCCCTGGGATTGTGGATCGCGGTTCCGGCTTGGCTCGCGATGCGGCGGTTCGTCCGTCGCGATCTGTAGTCAGCTGGCGTGGCGACCCTGAGAACCCGGCATCGTTTGCATGGTCTCCACCAATACGTCGATAGCGGGCCGTGTACCCACCGAAGACCGAAGCGGTCTGCGGCGCTCCAATGATGGCGAACCTTCTGGCACTGCCGCGCACCCGAAAGTGCCAGATCAGGTACCGGCGAGCAAAAACAAAGGGGCGGGCAGTATCGGCCCGCCCCTTTGCCTTCAGCGAACGCCGGCCGCAGCGGTCGGCGGTCCGCCATCCCACCAGGTACCGGCCCGAGGACGAGCTCTGGGATACGTTTCCCGCAGCGTGTCGCCATCGTACAACCGGCCGTTTTTCATGACATACCGGATCGTGTTGGTGTTCCGGATGTTCTCGAGCGGATTGGCATCGAGCACCAGGATGTCCGCCATCTTGCCCGGCTCGAGGCTGCCGACATCCTCGCCCAGACCGACCGCCTCGGCGCCATAGATGGTGGCCACGCGGAGGGCATCGTGATTCGACATGCCGCCCGACGCCATGGCCCAGAGCTCCCAGTGGTTGCCGATGCCCTGGATCTGTCCGTGCGCACCGACCGCTGCCCGCGCCCCACCCTCGATCAATTTCTTCGAGAACTCGGCGTGCTTCGAGAACACGTGCTCGTCCGGGTGGAACCAGCCGCCTTGCTGGTAGTTCTCTCCTCCGCGCCGAAGTGCGCGACGCTGGATCTGACCCTTCGGCATGAAGGTCGCCAGCTTCTTGTCGCCCATCACGTCTTCGGTGGTGTAGAAGTACTCCTCACCGAACGGCCCGCCGTAGGACACCAGCAGCGTCGGGGCGTTGGTGGTCTGACTGGCCTTGAAGAGTTGAACGACATCTTCATAGATCGGCGTGATCGGAAGCGCATGCTCGATCCCGGGATAGCCGTCCATCGCGTGCGTGATGTCGAGCCGGTAGTCGAGTCCGCCTTCGGTGGTCGGCATGATGCCGAGTTCCTTGGCGGCCATGATGATCCACTGCCGCTGCTGGCGGTTGCCGGACATATACATCTTGAGGGTGTTGGTGCCCCAGTAGTCGCTGTAGCGCCGGAGCACACGCTTGGCGTCCTCGAGGCTGTTCATCGGCTCGTTGTTGGGCAGACCAACGCCCGGGCCCGTCGAGAAGATTCGCGGCCCGATCAGGTCCCCGGTCTCAACCCGGTCCTGATAGCTCACGATATCGCTCACCGCCGTCTGCGGATCACGGGTGGTGGTAACACCGTAGGCCAGCGTGGTGAGGTACTGCCAGACCTGGCCCGGATGAATCTCAGGAATCAGCCACTGAGCATGGTAGTGGACATCGACCATCCCGGGCATCAGCGTCTTACCCGACACGTCGATGATTCGCGCGCCAGAGGGCACCGGCACCGAGCCCCGCGGTCCGACCGCAACGATGCGATTGTTGCGCACCACCACGTCGGCATTCTCGATGACTTCCTTGCCCTTCATGGTGATGGCACGACCGCCGCGCAGCACGGCGGAACCCGTCGGCAGATCGCGGCGCACTTCGACCTTGATCCGCAGCTCGTCCGGCCGGTAGCCGGGCTTGACCGGAGGGGTTTTGGCCTTGGTGGTGTCCTTGGCCGCCGTCGAGTCCCGCACCGCAGCAGAGTCGACTGCCGGCGGCTTGGGCTTGGTGGTATCGGCCGCGGCCCTCCTGACGCTGTCGGCCTTGGCGCGTTCGACTGCCTTGAGGCTGTCGGCAACGACCTTGGCCCGATCCAGATTGTAGCTGAAGAGGGCGTTGCCGAGCGCGAAGTAGACGGTTCGACCATCGGCCGACCAGGAGGGCGACTCGCCGCCGATATCCGACAGCTTCCGGGTGGGCACCGACCCGCCCATGGCAACGTTGACCGTGGGCACTGCACCGCCGACGACGGGCACCACGGCGTGATAGACGTCGGTGTTGATCTGCGCAACGGCCTCACCGCCCGTCGGCGACATCAGCACGACCCCGGCTGGCGTCGGAGTCGGGTTCGGCTCGGTCGGGCCGTCGAGATGGGTTCCACCCCTGTTCGACACAGCCAGCACATCCGCGGCAAGCGGTGCCACTCGGCGCGGCAGAAAGGTTGGGCTTTCGTGGCCGGCGTCGAACGCGGCGGAGAAGAACGGCATCGGGCCGACGATTCGAACATGCTGCTTGACGTCGGTGCCATCCCAGCGGAACGAGACCAGGCCCTCGAACGGATGCGAGGCATAGATCCGATCAGGCTGGTTGCGGACAAAGTGAGCGACATCGCGCCCTGCGGTCGGTGCAATGACCGTGACATCGCCCCCCGCCGCCGGTACCCAGACGAAGTCTCCGCCGAGCACGCCGCCGCCGTGTCCGGTGGCATCGATCAGATCCCGTGCCGCCTGACGCGTAGCCACGATCCGGCTGCCGTCGGGCGAAAACACCGGGTTGGTGTAGAGCGCCGCCACCCGGGTCGCGGCCACCGGTCGGGCGTTCCGAGTGCCCAGGGCCAGGGTCATGATCTGCCCACCTGCCGCATCGGCCCAGGTAATCCAGGCCAGCGACTTGCCATCCGACGACCAGGTCGGCTGATACTCGCCCACCTCGGCGGAGGTGACCCGGCGGGGGGTGCCGTTGGGCAGGTCCATCAGGTAGAGCCGGCTCAGGGCTACGAAGGCCAGCTGCTTCCCGTCGGGTGACACGGCGGGATTGCGGATCTGCCGCGCCGTAAAGGTCGCCGTCGTGTCCATCCGATAGACGAACTTGACCTCGGGGCCGACGTCGAGCTTCACATCGGCGCTGAACGGAATCTTCGACGGTCCGCTCTTGTCGAGCGGCACGCGCCAGATTTCCCCGCCGTAGGAGATGACGACCGCGCGCGAGTCAGGGGTGAAGGCGTAGCCGGGCAACGCGTCGAGCGTGGCACGCGCCTCCATATCATCGCGCTGGATCGGGAAGACCAGCCAATCCTCGTCGCCGGTGGTCAGATCCCGAAGCCGAAGACCGGTCTGGGTCTCGTGGCGCGAGGCATAGGTCAGCCACTTGCCGTCGGGTGAGACCTGCGGACGTACCGCCGATCCGTACCGACCGCTCATGGGTGTCAGAGCACCGGTTTCCCGATCATAGTAGCCGACCTGATACTGCGGGAAGATCGCATTGTAGTGCCAGTCGCCACTGCGCGCCGCAAACCAGACGCGACGGCCATCAGGTGTAAAGGAAGCACCGATGGTCTTGAGCTGGGCATTCTGCGGCGTCGGCGGAATCAGCGGCAGACCGGCGCCGCCATCGACGTGAAACATCATCAGCTTTGCCGTGGGGAACGTGCCGCTGCCCCGACTGACGGCGACGTACTTGCCATCGGGTGAAAACGCGGGCGAGATGTACTGGAAGTTGTTGCCCTGGGTCAGCTGGGTCGTGTCCTTCTTGTCCAGGGACATGATCCAGACGTTGTCTCCCCCGCTACGGTCGGAGGTGAACACCACCTTCTTGCCGTCCGGACTGAAGCGCGGCTGCGCATCGTAGGCCAGCCCGGTGGTCAGCGCGGTTGCCTTGCCGCCGCCGATCGGCATGGTGTAGAGGTCGCCCAGCAGGTCAAAGACGATAGTCTGACCGTCCGGGCTGACGTCGAGCGAGATCCAGGTGCCGCGCGTGGCGGTGAACTCGGCCTTGCGGGACGCCTCGAGCGGCAGCGGCTTGGCGGGCGGAGCGCCTGGGGCGCCCGGCGCCTGAGCCAGTGCGGCCGGAACGGCACCCGAAAACACGGCAAGCGCGGCGATGACTGCGGTAGAATTCTTCATGGCCGGCCTCACCGGATTCCCGACGTTACGGCCGGGGCCGTCCGTCGCCACGGTTCATCTGCCGCCGCCCGCTGACGGGGCCAGATTTCGTCCATCGTATCGCCCTCATAGAGCCGTCCGTTCTTCATGACGTAGCGGACGGAGTTGGTATTGCGAATGTCGTCGAGCGGATTCCGGTCGAGCACGACGAGGTCGGCCAGCTTGCCGGCCTCGATCGAGCCGAGATCGCGCCCGAGGCCGATGGCACGGGCACCGCAGAGCGTAGCAATCCGGAGTGCGTCGTGGTTCTTCATCCCGCCGCTCTGCATGGCCCAGAGTTCCCAGTGATAGCCCAGGCCCTGCAGCTGTCCGTGGCTGCCGACCCCGCTGCAGCCGCCCGCTTCGATCAGCCGCTTGCCGAACTCGGCATGCTTGCGGAACATGTACTCCGACTCGTGGGCCCAACCGCTCGGCCCGGGGCCAGCCGTCCGGCGGCGGGTCTTGGCATCGAACTCCGCGGGGGGCGTGAAGTGGCGCAGCTTTCGGTCGCCCAGGGTGTTTTCCGTGGCGTAGAAGTAGTTCTCCGCCCACGGTCCACCATAGGTCACCAGCAGGGTCGGACTGTTGACGGTACCCGAAGCCTTGAACAGCTGGATCACATCGTCATAGATCGGATAGATCGGCAGGGTGTGTTCGATGCCCGGATAGCCATCGATGGCGTGGGTCATGTTGAGAGCGAACTGGAGACCGCCCTCCGTCGTCGGCATCAGCTTGAGCTCCTGCGACGCCATGATGAGGTGCTGGCGCGCCTGCCGATTGCCCGCGATGTACATCTTGAACGTCTTGGTGTCCCAGTACTCGCTGTACCGCTTGAGCACATCGCGAGCGCGCTGCAGCGAGGTAATCCGAGAGCCGCCAAAGACGCCAGGTCCGGTCGAGTAGACCCGCGGCCCGTTCATCAATCCGGCGTCGACACGGTCCTGATAGCTGAGCACATCGGTGGTGCTCGTCTGCGGGTCGCGCGTGGTGGTCACACCGTAGGCCAGGTTGGCGTCGTACTGCCAGTTGTGGCGCCAGTGAATGCCCCAGGCGGGCCACATGTGGGCATGCGTATCGACGAATCCCGGCACGATCGTCTTGCCGCTGACATCGACGACCCGGGCATCGGCCGGCGCGCTTCCCGCGGCGCCGACGCTGACGATCCGGTTGTTGCGAACGACCACGTCGGCCCGTTCGAGAATCTCATCGCCCCGCATGGTCACGACCCGTCCGCCTCGCAACACGACGGTGCCCTGCGGCACATCGCGCTCCGCCGCGACGCGGATGCGCCGCTCGACCGGTCGGTACTGGTGCTGGAACCGCACCGTGGTGTCGGCACCGGCCGCGACCAGGCTGTCGTCCACGGCAAGGCCGCGTTGCACGTCGTACGACACGAAGGCGTTGCCGATCGACCAGTGCACGGTGCGCCCGTCGGCACTCCAGGCAGGGAACTCGCCGCCGATGTCCGTGAGCCGGAGAATCCGTACCGCAGCGCTGTCCAGCCTGGCAACCGAGACCGTCGGCACCACGCCACCGACCTGGGGCACTCGAATGAGGTATATGTCCGGGCCAAACGCGGCCAGCGCGAGATCACCGCGCGGCGCCATCAGGATGGCATCGGCGCGCGGCCCGACCACGGTCGGCTCCCGCGCATCGAAGAAGTTGGGCGGCAGGATATGGTTGTGTTCGTCTCGCGGAGCAAACGGGGCTCGGTACTCCGGGCCATTGTGGGGTGCTCCAAAGCCAACGGGCAACGGCCCGGTTGCCTGGAGGTGCTGCCGCAGATCGGTGCCGTCCCAGCGCATCGACGAGAGCGCCGCAGTAAAGGATACCGGCGGCTGTCCTGGCGGCGGCGGGAAGAATCCGTACAGGTAGATCCTCCCGGTATCAGCCGCAAAATGGGGCATGCGCAGGTTGCCGCCGGTGGGCCGGATCACCGTCGCTGCACCGCCGGCAGCCGGGACCCAGACAAACTCGGCGCCGTGCCCGTCTCCGATGAAGGGGCCGATCTGCTCGACCAGGTTGCGCCGCTCGGCGCGGACCGCCACGATCCGGCTGCCGTCGGGCGAGAACGCCGGCGTCTGCCAGAAGGCGCTCTCGGGGTTGAGGCGAGTCGGCTGCCCTCCACTGGCGCTGACCCGCATCAGCGCGCCGTCACGACCATCCCAGGTTACATAGGCCAGCGAACCACCGTCGGGTGACCAGGCGGGATAGTACTCGCCCACCTCGCTGCTGGTGGCCCGGCGCGGTGCGCCGTCGGGCAGCTCAGCGATATAGATGCGGTCGAGGGCCGTGAACGCCACCCGACGCCCGTCGGGGGAAGGCACCGCATTGCGGATCTGACGGACGGTGAAGGTCGGGGTATCCTCGATCGGATACTCGAACGCCACCTGCGGACCAATCGCCACCTCGGCGTCGACGCTGAACGGGATCTTGGTCGGCGCCGTGCCGTCGACCGGCACGCGCCAGATCTCGCCGCCGTAGGAAAGCACGACGGCGCGGGAGTCCGGGGTAAAGGCATAGCCGGGCAGCGCGTCGTGATCGGGAATCGCTTCGATGTTGTCGCGCTGAATCGGGAAGGCCAACCAGCGCTCGACGCCGGTGGCCAGTTCGCGGATCCGGAGACCGGTCTCCTGCCCGTCGCGGCTGCCATACGTCAGCCACTTGCCGTCGGGCGAGATTGCCGGACGGACCGCCGAGCCGAGCCGGCTCGACAGCGTCGTCGTGGTGCCCGCCTGGCGGTCATAGACGCCAATCTGGAATTGGGGCATGGCGGCGTTGTACTGCCAGATCCCCTGTCGTGCGGCGTAGTAGATGTAGCGACCATCGGGAGACGGCGCCGCACCAAAGTACGCCAGCGGACCCGGGGCGCGAGTCAGCTGCAGCCCGGTGCCGCCCGAGACGTCATAGAGGTGGAGCTTGGGCGACCCGAAGTTCGTGCCGGATGACGACGCCACGATATACTGCCCGTCCGGCAACCAGGCCGGCGAGATATGCCAACCGTGGTTGCCGTGAGTCAGGCGTCGGATGCCGGATCCGTCAGCGTTCGCGACGTAGATGTTGTCACCGCCACTCCGATCGGAAACGAACACGAGCTTGGAACCATCGGGGCTCCAACGAGGCTGCGCGTCATAGGCAAGGCCGCTGGTGAGGCGGGTAGCCTTGCCGCCGGTGATCGGGATGGTGTACAGATCGCCGAGCAGATCGAAGACGATCCGTCGGCCGTCCGGACTCACATCGAGGGAAATCCAGGTTCCCTGTGTCGTAGTGAACCGGGCCACACGAGCCGACTTGAGCGGCAGGCTGTCCGACCGATCCTGGGCCGCTGCCGCGTGGCTTGACGCAAGACCGCCAAGCACGAGCAACGCCATGCGCAGACGTTTCATCCAAGCAACTCCCTGATCCGAGTGTCGAGCGAATCGAAGACTCTGAGAAGTCTACGAGCCCGACCGTCTCCGTGTTCCAAGAGGGGGGCCGGGAAGTGAAAGGTAACTCCCAATGGCTGAGCGGGCGGGATTAGGGCATCATGGGTACCGTTCCTGTGCGGATCAGGCCAGATTTTGCGTCACCAACCTATGGTTGGCCATCGGGCCTACGCAGTTAGACCGGTACCCAAGGAGTCACCATGGCGAGATCCAAGCTCGGCAGCGCCGCTCGGAACGCGATTAAGAAGATCAAGAAGGCGGCCTCGAAGGTCGAGAGCAAAGTGAAGGGCGAGATTCGCAAGCGGAAGATCAAACGGGGTCTCAAGTCGGCAGCCAAGGGTGCGGCGGCCGTCGGCGCTGGCGCGTTGGCCGCCGTGGCCGCGACGACGGGCGTCCGGACGCTTCGGGCGCGCGCTGCCGCGAAGGCCAAGGCCGCCAAGACCAAGGCGGCGAGCGGGACCAAGCGGGCGAAGAAGGCCGTGAAGCGGACGGTGCGGAAGGCCAAGCGCGCCGCTCGTTAGTTGATCGCGGGTTTGTTCCGAGCGCCCCTCCGGCCGGCGTCCCGCAAGGTTCGCCGAGCCTGTGGGGCGCTCGCCGTCTCGAAGTTCGGGAGATCACCATGCGTTATGCCCTGCTGCTCGCGGCACTGACCGCGGCGGGCGCTCCGCCCGCCACGCTCGTTGCGCAGGCGGCCGAGCCGCCGGTCGAGGCCATGTCACTCCTCGGCAAGCCCCTCCGGCGCCCCGTGCTGCCGCCCGAGGTCCAAGCCGTGTACGAGAAGAACTATGCGGCCGCGCGCGCCGCATGGGAGCGCACACCGGCCAACGCCGACTCGATCATCTGGCTGGGGCGTCGCCTGGCTTACCTGGGTCGCCACGCCGAGGCCATCGAGATCTTCTCGCGGGGCATTGCGCAGCATCCCATGGACCCGCGACTGTACCGGCATCGAGGGCATCGTTTCATCACGATCCGGCGCTTCGATGCCGCCATCAAGGACCTCGAGCACGCCTACGGCCTGATCCGGGGACGACGCGACGAGGTCGAGCCTGATGGCATTCCGAACGCCCGTGGCATCCCGATCAGCACGCTCAACACCAACATCCGATACCATCTCGGTCTGGCCCACTACCTCAAGGGGGAGTTCGCCAAGGCGCTGCCATACTATCAGGAGGATGTTGCCGCGGCGGTCAATCCGGACATGGTCGTCGCCACGAGCCACTGGCTCTACATGACGCTCCGCCGGCTCGGCAGAACGGCCGACGCCGCCAAAGTGCTCGAGCCGATCCGGGCGGACATGGACATCATCGAGAACGGCGCGTATCATCGCCTCCTGCTGGTGTACAAGGGCGAGTTGTCGGCCGACTCGGTGCTGGGATGGTCTGGTACGCAGGATGCAATCCAGGATGCCGGCGTCGGGTACGGCATCGGCAACTGGCATCTCTACAACGGGCGCCGGGCCCAGGCTCGCCGAACCTTCGAGCAGGTGCTGACGACCCCGCAGTGGGGCGCCTTTGGATACATCGCAGCGGAAGCGGAGCTGGCACGCGCCACCGGTCGCCGCGGGAGCGCCAACGACCGGGACAACTGACCCGACCGTGCCGATGCCCGACCGAGCCTAAGCCCATGTCAGAGGCACCGAAGGTCTGGCCATAGCCCTGCGTGGGGACGCTCCTGAGCTACGCCGGACTGTCATCGCCCCGTAATGTTGATGTCATGGGGCTGCCACCCGCGTTCCCAAGATTGAAAAGATTGGCCTGCGTCCCTTTTCAGGGTTGGCGCATCCTTGCAGCACCGCTTCCATTTGGCGAACCTAACTGACCCGTGGCCCAAGGCCCCATGGCTCTAAGACATATCATTCTTGCCGCGTCCCTCGGCGTCGTGATCCTGCACCCAGCTCATGCGCAGGAGCGGCGGATGACC
The DNA here is from genome assembly GCA_019637315.1 of Gemmatimonadales bacterium. Lineage (NCBI taxonomy): Bacteria > Pseudomonadati > Gemmatimonadota > Gemmatimonadia > Gemmatimonadales > Gemmatimonadales bacterium. The sequence continues at coordinate 21,880 of JAHBVU010000005.1, read as the reverse complement.
CTCCAGGAGGCCCTGGACCGGGCCGAACGGGTCGACCCCCAGGTCATCCAGGCGCTCGGTACCTATCGCAACACGTCGGCCGCGGTACGAACCGCCTACGGGCAGTTTCTCCCCGACCTCCGCGCGACGGCGACCTGGGGCACCAGCTTTTCCGACGGTCCGTCCCGCCTCGACCCAACGACCAACGAGATTCTGCCTGGCGGCTCCACCAATTCGAGCTTGAGCCTCGGTGCCAGCGCGACCTACGACTTGTTCACCGGCTTCCGCCGCGGACGCGACCTGACTGCTGCAAGAGCATCACGCGCCCAGGCCGACGCCGCCGTCGACTATCAGCGGGCCCAGAACCGCCTCCGCACCACGAGAGCGTTCATCGACGCGGCGCAGACGGCGCAGCTCGTCGCGGTGCGGCGGGAGGCCATCCGACGCGCCGAGGAGCAGTTTCAGATCGCGATTGCCCGGCTGGCGACCCGCGCCGCCAACGTCGCGGACTCGCTGACCGCCACGGTTACGCTGAACGAGGCCCGGCTTCGGCTGGCCTCCGAGGAACGACAACTTGCCGCGAGTGAGGCGGGGCTGGGTCGGCTGATTGGCGAGGACGGCCGGGTCAGCGCCGTAATCGATTCGTCGCTTTTCGGCGCCGCGAACGTGGCCGACACCAATGCCCTGCGCGCCGAGGCGCTGCGGCAGGCCCCGCACGTGCTGCGGACCGAAGCCGCCGAGGACGCGGCTGCGGCCAACCTGAGCGCTGCCAAGTCGCTCTACTTCCCGAGCCTCAATCTGACGGCCAACACCTCGTTTGCCGGCAGCCGTCTCAACGAGTATCAGCTCTACAACAGCCGCTCGATGAATCTCGGGTTCAGTTACCCGCTGTTCAATCGCTTTCAGCGCGAGCAGCAGATTGCCACGCGCCGCAGCGACTATGAGTCGGCCGCGGCTCAGGCCGCTGACGCCCGTCGCGAGGTGGGCGCCACCCTGACGACGCAGCTTGCAGCGCTCCGCGCGGCGGAGATTCGAGTGACCACGGCGCTGGCCAACCTCGATGCCGCCCGCGCCCTCGTTCGGGTCCAGTTGGAGCGGTACCGGATCGGGTCCCTGACCATCGATGTGCTGAGCCGGGCACAGGAGCAGCTCGACGCGGCCGAGGCCGAAGCGGTACGGGCCCGGTTCGAGTACATACTTGCCAAAGCCGAGATCGAAGCCCTGATCGGGAGGACGTTGTGAAGCGAAGCCTAGCGGGCGCGGCGCTGCTGCGCACCATGATTGCCGTCGCGCTGCCGCTGTTCGTCGTGGCCGGCTGTAAGAAAGCCGAACCGGACAGCGGCAGCGGCGACGGCGAGGATGGTGGCGAGTCGAGCACCGGCAGCGTCACCCTTCCCGTGGTGGGCCAGGCGGTCCGTCAAGGCGACCTGGTGCTCTCGATCGTCACCACGGGCCAGGTGCGCTCCGACGGGGTCGCGATGCTCAAGAGCGAAACCACCGGGCCGATCACCGCGGTCAAGGTTCGTCCCGGCGATCGGGTCACCCAGGGCCAGGTACTGGTCGAAGTCGACCCGCGCGAACTCGACCTGGCAGTCGAGCAAGCCCAAGCCTCCCTCGATGACGCCAAGCTCAAAGTGCTCGACAACATCATCGGCGACTCCATCGTGACCGGCCGCGCGGTAACGGGCGAGCGGCTGCGCAGCGCCGAGATTCGGGCCGGCCTCGATCGCGCCAAAGCAGAGCTCGAGCGCGCCAAGCTGCAGCGGGAACGCGCCACCATCGTCGCGCCGTTCAGCGGGGTGGTCGACGAGGTCAGGGTCGCGGTCGGTGAGCGACTCAGCCAGGGCCAGGACATCGGGCGGATCGTCGACCTCTCGAACCTCCGAGTCGAGGCGTCGGTCCTCGAACACGATTTGCCGCTGATTCGGATCGGAGGTGACGCAACCGTCACCGCCGCTGCCGTGGCCGACCGTCCGATCAGCGGACGAATCGCGGCGATCCTGCCCATGGTCGACAGCACCACCCGGGCCGGTCGCGCCGTGGTGCGGATCGGAAGCAACAGCGTGCTTCGCCCCGGGATGTACGCCGACGTCCGCCTCGAAGCGACCCGGCTGCCCGGCCGCGTCGTGGTGCCGTCCTCCGCGGTGATCGAGCGCGACGGCCGGCCGCTCGTGTTCGTCGCACGCGACGGTCGGGCGCAGTGGGTCTACATCTTCCCCGGTCGCAGCAACGGCCTGGAAACCGAAGTTCTGCCCGACAGCGCGACCGGCCAGATCCCCGTCGCGGCGGGCGACACCGTGCTGATCGAAGGGCATCTGACGCTGACGCACGATGCGCCGGTGCGGATGGTTGCCCGCCAGGAACGCGGCACGCGGTAAAGGGGCCAGCTCCATATGTCGATTGCCGCCTCGGCCCTCAGACGGCCTGTCACGACCATTGCCGCCGTCCTGGCGATGGTGCTGCTTGGTGCGGTGTCGCTGGGCAAGCTTCCGGTCTCGCTGCTGCCGGACGTCCAGCTGCCGGTCCTGACGATCAGAACAGCCTATCCTGGCGCAGCGCCGGAAGAAGTCTCGCGTTTCATTGCAGAGCAGATCGAAGAGGCGGTCGCGGCCACGCCGGGACTGGTCGAGCTCAAATCAGTCAGCCGGACCGGCGAAGCGACGACCACGCTGCGCTTTGCGTGGGGCACCAGCATGCCAACCACGGTGCTTCAAGTGCGCGAACGGCTCGACAATGCGCGCGGCAAGCTGCCCGAACGCGCCGAGCGCCCCACCCTGCTGACCAGCGACCCCGGCGAGCGTCCGATTGCCGTGCTCGGCCTGACGGGCAGCGGCGATCTGCGCAGCATTGCCCGCACCGCGCGGGACGTGCATGCGCGCCGGCTGGAGCAACTGGCCGGGGTTGCCAGCGTGGCGGTGGCCGGCGAGCCCGAGGACGAGATCCGGGTCGAGATCGATCCGGAGCGCACCCGCGCGCTGGGCATCACGCCGGATGACGTTGCATCCGCCGTCCGCTCCGCCAATCCGCAGGCTCCGGGCGGTACGGTTCGTCGGGGGCAGTTCCGCTTCTCGCTGCGTGCGCTGACCGAGTTTCAGACCGTGCAGGAGATTGCCAGCACACCGGTAGGCCCGACTCGCAGTGGTATCACGCTCCGCGACGTCGGGTCCGTCTCGCTCGGCCTTGCCGACCCGACGACGATCACCACGCTCGACTCCAAGCCGGCCGTGGGCCTGGTGGTCTACAAGGACGCCGGCGCCAACACGGTGGCGGTGACTCGTGACATCTACCGCGCCATCGACCTCCTCCGCGAGGAGTTCCCTGACCTCCAGATCAGGGTGGTGGCTGCGCAAGCGGAGTTCGTCAACGACGCGCTCTCGAACCTGACCCAGGAGATCTTCATCGGCGGCGCGCTGTCCTTGCTGGTGATCCTGCTGTTCCTGCGTGACTGGCGCAGCTCGCTCACCATCGGGCTGATGGTGCCGCTCTCGGTCATGGTCGCCCTGACCCTGCTGCAGCTGATGGGCGTCACCATCAACATTCTCTCGCTGGGCGGACTGGCCCTCGGCATCGGGTTGCTGGTCGACAACGCCATCGTGGTAGCGGAGGTGACCAATCGGCATATCGAGAGGGGCTTGGGGCGCTTCGAAGCGGCCCGCCTCGGCACCGAGGAAGTCACCGGTCCGCTGATTGCAGGTACGCTCACCACACTGCTCGTCTTCGGTCCGATCGTGTTCGTCGAAGGGTTGGCAGCTGCGCTCTTTCGCGACCTCTCGCTCAGTGTCGTGATGTCCGTCGGCGCATCGCTCGTTCTGGCCCTGACCCTGATGCCCGTCCTGCTGACGCGCGGCAAAGTGCCAAACGCGAAGGCGCCGCGTCCGTCGACCGGTTTCCTCGGCGCCGCCGACCGGGTCGGCCATCGTCTCGAGGGGCTGTACGAGGCCGGGATGCGCTGGTCACTGCAGCACCCCTTCGCCGTGATCGCGATCTCGGCTGTGGTCACGCTGAGCACGATTGCGGTTGCGAGCCGGATGCCGAGAGAGATCCTGCCGCGGGTCGACGAGGGCATCGCGGTGGCCTACCTGCGTCTGCCCGAAGGCACCGCGATCGAGGAAACGGCCCGCCAGGCGCGCCGGCTCGAGGAGGCGGCCATGACTCTGGGGTCCGCAGGGATCTACAGCCGGATCGGCGTTGCCACGGACGAGGAAGTGCTGGCGGGCGCAGATCCTGGTACCTCCGCATCGGCGCAGCTGCTTCTGCCGGTACCGGACCGGATGGGTGCGGCCGCGTTCGCCGAGCGGCTTCGCCAGGCGGTGCCGGACCTGGCCCAAGGCGGTCTGGCCATCGATCTCGCGGGTCAGTCGGAGTTCGGTAGCCTGATCGGGCGAGAGGGGCGCCTGGTGCGGGTCGAGGTGGCAGGTCCCAGACTCGACGAGTCAGCACGCTGGGCCGACGCGATCAGAGCCAAGCTGGCTGGAGTCGCCAGCCTGGCAGACGTTCGCGATGCCTACGCCGGCACCCAGCCGACGATCGAAGTCACCCTCGACCGGGCGCAGATGGCCCGGCTCGGCATCACGGCCAGCCAGGTCGCCAACACGCTGGCGGGCGGACTGGGCGGCGTCAACTCGGGCGACTTTCGGGAGACCGACCGGCGGACCCCCATCCGGGTCCGGTTTACCGGTTCATTCAACGAAGACCTCCAGACCGCGCTGGCAATTCCGATCAGGGGTGTTCCAGTCGGACAACTGGTCTCCGTCAAGGATATTCGTGCCCCGATCGAGGTGGTGCGTATCAACCAGCGGCCCGTCAGCGTGGTCGAGGCAGTGGCCGAGGAAGGGGGGCTCAACCGTGCCACGCGCGACGTTCGACGCGCTCTTGAAGGCGTCGATCTGCCTCCCGGGGTCGACGTCACGCTGGGCGGTGCCGAGGCGGAGCAGCGGCGCACCACCAACCAGCTGATGCTGGTCGCTGTTCTCTCGGTGGCACTGGTGTTCCTGGTGCTCGCCGGCGAGTTCGCCTCGTTCACAACACCCCTTGTGGTTCTCCTCACCGTCCCCCTCGCGGGAGCTGGCGGCATCCTGCTTCTTTGGCTGACCGGTCAGAGCATCAATGCGGTGGCACTGATTGGCATCGTGGTGATGATCGGTATGGCAGACAATGAGGCCATCGTCAAGCTCGACGCGATCGGTCGGTTCCGCGAGCTGGGGCACTCGATCGAAGAGGCCATCGTGCTTGGCGGGCAGCAGCGGTTGCGCGCCATTGCCATGACCTCCATCACCACGATTGCCGGCGTGCTTCCGCTGGTGTTTGGCTGGGGTGCCGGTGGCGAGCTCTATCAGCCGCTGGCAGCCAGCGTCATCGGTGGCTCGATTACCGCGCTCCTCGTCACCTTCTTCCTGATGCCGACGGTGTACGCGATGGTCGAGCGGCGCAAGCTGGCGCGGGCAGCTCGGGCCTCATGATCCGCTGGGCTGCGGGCCGACCGGCCGTCATCTGGGCGCTCGGCGCTGCCCTGATCCTCGCGGGCGGTGTCGCGTTTACCAAGCTGCCGCTCGCTACGCGCACGGCCGTCGAGCTGCCGCGTCTGCGGGTTGCGGCCACTTGGTTTGGCGCGTCGCCAGAACTGGTCGAGAGCTACGTTACCTCACCGATCGAAGAGGTGATCCAGGGAGTTCGCGGCGTCAAGAAGGTCTCGAGCGAGTCGCGGGACGGGTCGTCGTCCCTGACGGTGGAGTTGGAGCCCAAAGCGGACGTGACTCTGGCCCGACTCGAGATCAACGAACGGCTCGAGCTGCTGCGCACCCGATTTCCGATTGGGGTGGTTCCGCCAACCGTGGCGAACTACACCCCGGAGGAACTCGAAGAGCAACCGCTCCTGACCTATTCGATCATCGGGCCTTACACCGCCGGCACTCTGACCAAGCTCGCCAGGGATCAGATCGAGCCGCGGATCACCGCCGTGCCGGGCGTCGCAGGTGTGCAGCTCTCGGGAACCGCCGAGCCCGGGGTTGCGGTCGTCTACGAGCCGCTTCGCTTGCGTCAGCTGGGGATCAACCCTGCCCTGATTCGCCAGGCCATCGAGGGCGCCCGGGTCGTCGAGGCTCTCGGCCGCGAGCGCCGCGGCGCCAATGTCGTGACGGTCGCGCTGCGAGATCAGCCCCACGCGCTCGAGGATCTCGGTCGGCTCGTGGTGCGAGCGCCCAGCGGGCGCGTCTTCCGCCTCGATGAGATCGCGACGATTCGCCCCGAGGAAGACAATCGGGGCCGCTTTGCGCGGATCAATGGAGTGCCAACCGTCACGCTGCAGCTGTCCCGTCTGGCAGGCGCCGATGCGATTCGGACTGCTCAGCAGGTCAAAGCGACGATGGCGGACATCCGGCGGATCCTGCCGGAGGGCATCACGTTCCGAGTCGAGAACGATGAAAGTCGCGACCTCCAGGAGCAGCTCAACGACCTGCTGCTTCGCGGCGCGATTGCCTTTGCCGCAGTGATGCTGGTGCTCGCGGTCATGCTGCGCAACTTCACGTCGGTGTGGCTGGTGATGGGCAGCGCGGCCGTGGCCATTGCCGGCACGGCACTCGGTCTGTATGTGCTCAAGATCCCCGCCAACCTGCTGACGCTTGCAGGACTGGCCATGGGCATCGGTGTCCTGGTGCAGAACGGGCTGGTCGTCGTGGAGCGGCTGCGACATGCGCCGGACACGGCGGAGGGCCGCGCCGAAGCGGGAAGTCGGATCATGCCGGCAGTCATCGGCGCCAGTCTGACGACGGCGGTGGTGTTGATGCCATTTCTCTACCTGCAAGGCAATGCCCGCGCCGCCTTCCTGCCCTTCGCTGCCGCGTTCCTGCTCGCGCTGGCCTGGTCGGTGCTCAGCGCGGTCGTGATGATACCCGCTGTGGGGTCTGGCCACGGAATGCAGCGCACCACCTACCGGCGGACCGTTCGCTGGTATACGCGAAGCGTGATCGGCACCGTTCGCTGGCGACCCGTTACCCTCGTTCTGACCCTTGCCCTGCTCGGTACGCTGACGTGGGGCTTCATCAAGCAGGTACCCAAGAGTTCGTTCGGCAACTGGTTCGGCCAGCGATCCGAGCTTTTCGTGAGCATCACCTTTCCCCACGGCTCCGATCCACAAAGTGTCGATCGAGCAATGCAGGAGTTTGAGCGGATCGCGGTTGGCAGGCATGGCGTCGATCGGGTCGAGGCGTTCGGGTTACCCATGATGGGGAGACTCCGGGTCACCTTTACCCGCGAAGAAAGCTACGGCATCATCCCGGCGCTGATGGAAGAAGAGATGACCCAGCGTGCCGTCTTCATCGGTGGCGCATCGATCGGGGTTCGCGGTCAGGGGCCCGGTTTCTTCAGCGGCGGCGGAGGTATGTCGGTTGCCTTCCGCATCAAGCTGCTGGGCTACTCGTTCTCAGGGGTCGAACAGCTGGCCCGTGATCTGCAGGTTCGGCTGGAACGAATTCCCCGAGTCCGTGACGTCAACATCAACGCCGGATCCTTCTTCCGCTCCGAGCGGGCCGTGAGCGTCGCACTGACGCCCGACCGACCGGCCCTGGCCCGCGCCGGTATGACAACGACCGAGTTCAGCCGCGCCGTGGCTCGGGAGGTCCAGGGCGCCAGCGCCGGGCAGCGCCTGGAGCTCGAGGGCGACGAGCTCACGGTCAACGTCAAGGCACGGGGTGCCCAGGAGCGTGCGCTCGACGAGCTGCGCGACGCGATCGTGCCGAACGAAGCCCAGGCGCCTGTGCGCATCGGGGATCTCTCGCTCGTCTCGGAGCGCGAAGGCCTCAGCGTGATCACGCGCGAGGATCAGCAGTACGTTCGGATCGTGAGCTACGACTTCCGCGGGCCGGCGCGGCTGGCGCAGCGAACTCATGAGTCATTCATGAGTTCGATCAGTGTGCCCGCCGGCTATACGGTCGACGACGAACGCTTCTCGTGGGCCGAAGACGACAGCACCAAGGGACTCTGGCTGGTCCTGGCACTCGGCCTGACGCTGGTCGTGTTGTCGGTGGCCTTCGTGTTCAACTCGACCTGGGCGGCGGTGCTCGTCTTTGCCAGTCTGCCGATGGCGCTGGCGGGGGTGGCCGCGATCTTCTGGGCCACCGGCACCTCATTTGGGCGGGAGGCTGCGGTGGGCGTCATTCTGGTCATTGGCCTCGCCACCAATCAGGCCATTCTGATTATCGACGGCGCCCTCGAGCGTCGCCGTCGCGCCAATCTCGTTGGACGCCGACTCAGCGGCGCGGATATCGTCTACGCCGCCCGCGACCGCTCGGCCATGATCATGCTGGTGACGTTGACGACCATGGCCAGCCTGATTCCGCTCGCGGTCGGCACCGAGGTCGACAGCCTGTTCGGCTCGATTGCGCTGGCAACGGCTGGCGGGACGGTGACCGGCACGATCGGCGCACTCTGGGTCCTGCCTGCCATGCTGCTTGGAAAGCGAACGACGCCGAAGCGACGGAAGGCACGCAAGGGGCAGCCTGCCGGCACTCCGCCGGCTCCCCAGATGGAGGGAGGGTCGGCATGACGCTGTCATACCGACCCATTGGGTAACGCGGAGTTGTGGCAGGTCCGGCTAGTCACCGGAGGCAATGCGGAATCCAACCATCACGCCGTTGACGTAGTCGGCTTCGAGCACCCGTCGGGCCAGTCGTTTCATCGTGCACTCCATCAGGGAACTCGGGACATGGTCCATCGCCATACCCCGAGGCCAATTTCAGGTTCTAGCTGTAGTTGATGAAGACGTTGTTCACTGTTTGGCCGCCAGTCGCTGCTGCGGGGTTTGAAAGCGCAGCGCCGTGTGCGGGCGCTCCTGATTGTAATACCGCAACCACTGGGGCAGAAACGTCGCCCGCACCGCCGACGTCCGATAGGCCGCCGCATACGCCCAGCCAGCCAAGGTCGTCCGAATGAAGCGCTCGGCCTTCCCGTTGGTCCGCGGCGTATACGGGCGAGTCCACACGTGCCGGATCCGCAGCTGCCGACGTGCCGCTTGAAACACCCGACTCCGATAGCCCCCGCCATTGTCGGTCATCAGCGCCCGCCAGCGCACCCCCTGCCGGGCAAACCACGTGACCGCCGCCTGGAGAAATGCGGTCGTGCTCGCCGCCGTCTCATCGGGCAGCAGCGCGGCGTAGGCGAGCCGCGTCGCGTCGTCGATCGCCACATGCAAGTACTCCCAGCCGATGCCCCGAACCCGCTGCCGCCGATCCCCGTGAATCCGGTGCCCGACCCGCCCGATCCGGCCCAGCTTCTTGATATCGAGGTGGACCAGCGCCCCCGGCACCCGTCGCTCATACCGGCGGATCGGCGGGGGCGGCTCCCGGGGGGGCAAGCGCCGCCACCCGAGCCGCCGCTGCACCTGCACCACCGTGGAGACGGGGAGTTGGAGTTCGGCGGCGATCTCGAGGGAACTGCGGCCCGCCGCGCGCCGCCGGGCAATCTGGCGTCGCCGCCACCGCGGCGTGGCGCGCGGGGAGCGCTGCGGCCGGCTCGATCGATCCTGCAACCCCGCCGCCCCCTCCGCCTGATAGCGGCGCCACCAGCGCCAGACGGTGACGGTACTGAGGCGAAGCTGCCGCGCCACTTCGGCGACCGGCTCCCCGTCGGCGACCCGGTCGACCATCTGCTGCCGCCCCCGCGGCGTTAAGCGTGCTAACTTATGCTGGTTCACTGAGTCCTCTGGCGTTTGCCGGTGTGTGTTCTCGACAAACCCCATTCTGCAGCGCTACGGCTCAGTGAACAACCTCTTCATCAATTACATCTAGCTCCAGGGCAAGGGCCGCTGCTGGAAGACAATCGACGGAGTCGGGTTGCTGATCGCAGGCGCCGTCGTCGCATCGTTGCCCAGCTGGCCGACGTCGTTGCGACCCCAGCAGTAGGTAGTCAGCCGGTCGCGGCTGATGGCGCAGGTGTGCGCCCCGCTACCCGTGCCGATACCGGCCGCGTCCACTTCCCTCAGCTTGAGCGTACCTGCTGCCTTGATCGGCAGGCTCGAGCCGTTGGCAATCGGGTTGCCAAGCTGACCGTTGCCGTTCGAGCCCCAGCAATACACATCACCGACGGTGGTAACACCGCAAGCATGGTTGGCGCCGGCAGAGATCCGCTCGAACAGGTGCCCGCCCGCGACCGCCTGCGGACTCGAGTACTCCGTGCCGCTGCCGATGCCCAGCTTGCCGCTGTTGCTGCCCCAGCAGTAGCCGGCGCCGCCCGTGGTGACGGCACAGGTGAACTGATTACCGAGATCGATCGACGCGAAACTGTGGCCCCCAACGACCTGGTTGGGCAGCGAGATGAAGGTGTTGCCGTAGCTGATCTTGCCGCCGTCACCGAGCTGACCGATGCTGTTGGCACCCCAGCAGTAGGATGCGCCGGAGACTGCCACACCGCAGACCGCGCCAGACCCGGCAGCGATCGAGCGGAAGGTGAGGTTACCAGCAACGGCAACCGGTACGTTCGAGGCAGTCGCGTTGCCGGTGCCAAGCTGGCGCCAATCGTTGTGCCCCCAGCAGTATGCCTTGCCGGAGTCGTCGATTGCGCAGGAGTGATCGCTGCCCGTGGCGATGTCCACGAACAGATGCCCACCCGCCACCCGGAGCGGCAGGTAGCTTCCGCTGACGTTCGACCCGGCACCGAGAGCGCCCCAGGCGTTGGTGCCCCAGCAGAAGGCCTCGCCGTCGATCGTGATGCCGCAGCTGGTGCGCGCATAGGTCGAGATCTTGGCAAACTTGTGCCCACCGGTAAGCTGGATCGGCCTGCTGCTGAACTCGGTCGGCCCCAGCACCGGACTGCCGATCCGACCCTGATCGCTGTTCAGGCCCCAGCACCAGACGATGCCGCCGCTCGCGATATTGCACGCGTGCATGGTACCGACGGATACCGAGTAGTACTTGATCACGACGACGCGGGTGGCCGTCGCAGAGATGCCCTCGCTGGTTGCCGTGACCGTCACGGTTCCGCGGTCGCGCCCGAGAACGGTCCACGGGCTCCCCGCAGCGCCAGCGTTTTGTACTGATGCGATGGCGGGATCGGACGAGGTCCATGTCACCTCCCGACCGGTGAGCAGGCGACCCTTTGCGTCACGCAGCTCAGCCACCAGGGTCGGCTGGGTCCAGGCTTCGAGGGTATCGAGGACCGGCTGAATCGTCACCGACGCCACCGGGGCCACCACAGTGACCACGACGTGGGCGCTCTTGCCAGCCGACGTTGCCGAAATCGTTGCCGTACCGGATTCGACGGCGCTCACAGCGCCGGTCGCGGCATCGACCGTCACGACAGCGGGGTTGCTGCTGCTCCACGTCTTAGCCGCACCGGTAATCGGTACGCCACGGTCGTCGCGAGCCACAGCGGTGAACGTGGTATCGGCGCCGAGTTTCAGGGTCAACGCGTCGACGGCAATCTCAACCGATGCAACGGCACGCGGCACCACGGTCACCGTTGTCGTTGCCGTCTTGCCCTCGACCAGCGCCGTAATGGTTGCCTCGCCGAGCGCGAGCGCCGTCACCACGCCCGTCTCGGCCTGCACTCGCACCGTGGTCGGTGCGCTGCTGCTCCAGGCCACGGGCCGGTCGAGCACGGTGCCATCGGCGGCGGTTATGACGGACACGAGCGCGCTGTCCCGGGTGTGCTGGAGTGTAAGGGCGGCCGGCGTCACGACGATTGCCGCCACCGGAACACTGCTCACGTTGATTGCCAGACTGGCCGTCTTGCCTTCAGAGGTGGCGGTAATGGTTGCAGCACCTGGGGCAACACCGCTCACGATCCCTGCAGCCGAGACGGCGGCAACCGCGCCGGACGAAGTCGACCAGACGACCGTCCGCCCCGTGAGCTGCTGACCCTGGGCGTCACGGGTTGTTGCGGTGAACTGGGCCGACTGGCCTACCAGCAGGTCGGCAGCTCCCGCAACGTCAACCTGCGCAACGGGCGCGGGCGGCGGTGGCGGCGGAGGATTCGGATTCGGGTTCGTACCGCTGTCGCCACAGGCGGCCAGCGCCAGGGCCAGCACAGCGGCTCGCCACGAATAGTGCAGGGTGGACATAGTTCCAATCCTCGATCAGAGAGAGTGTGCGGGTCAGTTGCGGTGAACGAGGTTGACCAGCGCCACTTCATAGCGGCTGGTTGCCTCGATGTATCGGACGGCGTAGGCCTTGGAATACACCCCGGCGCGGCGGTACCGTTGCGCCATCGGGACCTCGATAACGTCGTTCGGCTTGGATTCGAGATAGGCCTTGGTGACCTGGGAGAATCGAATAACCTTCGACATGGGCGGCCCCTGTTTCGTTAGCATTGCTACCGACCATGCCAACCTAGGAGCCCGACCTTACCGGGCGATTACCGGTCGCGCGCGAGCCTGATTACCGGATCGGGGGGTGGATTACAACTGCTTACCGGAGTGAGGGGCGATTTGGGGAGGGGTGGAACTGACGGGTACTCCGAACCCGGCCGCAGGAACGGAGGCCTGATCTGCACGAGGGTATCACTGGTGACGACCGGTCAAACTCCTTCGCCAGCCTGGATCCGCTGGTACAGATCGGTCGTATCATCGTCAGGCTCGGTGTCGAGTTCGCGCTCGACGAGCGCTGTCAACTCCTGATAAAGTCGAAGCGCATGTGACCGCGCGCCCCGACGAGCGTGCGCCGTCATCCGCAAGCGCCAAGCCGCTTCATGCAACCCGTCACGCTCGAGCAAGCGGAGACAGACCGTTTCGACTTCCTGATAACGCCCTTCGGCGAGGAGCAATTCGGCATACATCATGGCGCCGTCAACAAACAGGCGTTCGATCCGGTCGCGATCCTCGAGCGCCCAGTCGCCCACGGACTCGCCTTCGAGGAAGGGGCCACGATACAGGGCCAGGGCGCCCTCCAGGAGCCTGGGCGCATCGGCCGCCGACCGCCGAGCCGCCGTCAATGCAGCAGACATTTGACGGTCAAAGCTGATCGCGTCGAACTCCACCTCCAGCGACGGCGAGAGCCGGTACCGCTCGTCGACACTGACAACTCGATCGGTACCACCCAGCGCCTTGCGCAGGCGGTGGAGGGTGACATGAAACGCGTTGCGGAGCTGCGCCGAGGACGCCTCAGGCCAAAGGGCCGTGCCGACCTGCTCCTTGGTCAGACCCCGCGGATTGGTGAGCAGCATCAGCAACAGCTCGCGAGCCCGCGCAGAGCCCCACGCCGCCGGCTCGACCGGCTGACCATGGAGCCGGACCTCGAGGTGCCCCAGCGCACGCACCACGAGTGGAGTCGGCGGAGCCGCAGCGGGCTCGATCTCGGCCAAGACCGGATCGACGGCCGCCGTCCGCGGCAGCAGGTCGGCCACCGTTTCCTGCTGCGCAAGTGCGACGGCCGCATCCATCGAGAGCGCCCGCCCCTCGGCCCAGAGCGCCGACAGGCGGTCGCCGACCTGGGGCAGGATGGCTGCCACCGCACGATCCCGCAGGGTGGCTTCTTTGGGCCACATCGGATAGACCATCCGCTCCCGACCAGCTTCCGCAGCCCCCAGCAGGCGGGCGGCCAAGTCGGGGTCGGCGTCGACGAGGCAGGCTGCGATGCCCTCGACGCCCTTGGTAATGCCCCATCCGTCGCTGATCGCCGCGTGCAGAGCAAGCGACTGCCGATAGAGCGGCAGCGCCTCGCCCTGTCGCCCGGCCACCGCCAGCATCAGCGCCATGCCGCTCAGACCATGGCCGATGCCACCCTGATGCGCAGCCTCCTTGGCATAGACGCTTTCCAGCCGGTGCCATTCGATGGCCTGATCGAGATCACCACGGTGGTCGGCGCAGAGCGCAAGGAAATGGCAGCCGATGCAGGCCATGACGGTGCGACTGTGCTCCCGGGCCAGGGCCACTCCGCGTTCGAGATCGCGGGCCGCCGCGTCGAACTCGCTGGCAATGGCAAAGGCCGCCCCGCGCATGATCAGGATGTAGGCCAGCAGCTCACGATCCTCGTCGAGATCCTGGACGCTGATGAGGGCCTCGTTCAGGTAGCCGAATGCCTGGTCCATCTTCGACTGCCAGAGCGCCAGATGACCAAACGCCACCTGTGCCCGCACCCGTGTCACCAGCGATACAGCCGTCGGGCGCTGCAGCAGCACGGCCAGGCGCCAGTTCTCCTCCGACGGCCCCCGCGACCACCAGAACCAGTGGAGGGCCCAGACCAGCCGGAAGGCATAGGCCGGGCCCTCCTCCGACCGCAGCGACCACTCGGCCACGGCGTGAAAGTTGGGCACTTCGGCCAGCAAGCGATCGACGATCTCGCGATTCGGCGGACCGCCAAAGATTACCGGAGCCGCTTCCTCGGCAATGGACAGGAAATACTGCGCGTGGCGCCGACGGAGTGCTTCGCCCTCGCCTGCCGCTTCGAGGTGCTCCTGCGCATACTGGCGCACCGTCTCCAGCAACCGATAGCGCGCCTCGTTGTCGGCCGACTCGAGCACCACCAGCGACTTGTCGACCAGCCCGGCCAGAAGGTCCAGGATGTCAAACGAACCGAGCGGCGCGAGGCTGCCGATGACTTCCGCGGCATCGAGCGAGAAATCCGCCGGGAATACGGCCAGCCGCCGGAGCAGGATCTGCTCAGGCTCGCTCAGGAGTGAATGACTCCAGTCGAAGGCGGCTCGCAGGGTCCGATGCCGAGGTACCGTGGTTCGGCTGGCAGCACTGAGCAAGTTGAGCGCGCTGCCCAGCCGCTCCGCAATCTGCTCGACCGACAGGACGCGAACTCGGGCCGCAGCCAACTCGATGGCCAGTGGAATACCGTCGAGCCGCCGACAGATGTCCGCGATCACGGCCCGATGCCGTTCGCTCGGCGTGAAGTTCGGCACCACACCGCGGGCCCGGCTCACGAACAGTTCCACCGCCTCAGCCATGGCGAGCGGAGGCACCAGCCAGGCCGTCTCCGCCATCACGCCAAGCGCCTCCCGACTGGTGGCGAGGACGACGACGTTGGCGCATTGCGTCAGCAGCCATTCGGTCACCTGGGCTGCGGCATCGACCAGGTGCTCACAGTTGTCAAAGACGACGAGGAGGGCCCGGTTCCCGATGGCCGCCGCTATTCGTTCGTAGGCGACGTCCGGCGCCTGCTCCGACATGCCGAGTGCCAGGACCAGCCCCTGCACCACCTGATCGGCGTCGACCACCGCGGCCAGATCGACCCAGACGACGCCGTCCCGCCGAGCGGCCAGGCGCACTGCCGCTTCCCGGGCAAGCCGGGTCTTGCCGCTGCCACCGGCGCCGGTCAGGGTCAGCAGGCGGTTGGCGCCGAGCAGCTCATCGATGGCGTCGAGCTCATGCTCGCGACCGATGAACTGACTGAGCGGCGTCGGGGGTAACCGCGGTGCTGGTTCGGGCGACGATGTCGGGGTCATGACAGCCGAGGCAGGTAACATATCGTATCTCAGGTCGGGCCGCTCACGCGTCGGCAGTCCGAACACCTCGGGCAGCCGCCATGACCGGCCCCTCCAGGAACTGAAGCACGTCATCCACGATGGTCGGGATCGGCCGGCCCTCCCCAATGATCATGGGCGACCCCGGCGCGTCCGTCAGCGGCTCGGCGACGGACGAGGCGGCCGGCGTGATGACGATCAGCCGCTCGACCCGGTCCGGATCGAGCATGGCATACCCGATCGCCGGCGCCGACATCGGGCCATCGGCCAGAATCGAGACTCGACAGAGGCCGAGCCCATCGAGAAACGGCCCCAGCCAGCCTGCGAAATCCTCGGCACCCGGAGTCACATCGGGCGCGATCAGCCGGTAACGAGCCGCCACCGCTTCGATCACAGCGTTCCAGAGCGACAGCGGGCTCGCGGTCCGAGTCAGCAGAACCACCGGCCGGCCGGAGCCGGAGCGGACGTATTCTGTCGCCGTCTTGCCCACGCGCACGACGGCGCGGAAGTTTCCGGTGCGGCTCACGTTATTGTCGTCGGTCATCATCGCAGCTTCCGGTTCCGTTCTGCCACCAGTCTACCCGGACCCACTTACCGGCCGCTTACGACGCCGCAACCCGTTGACCTGCAACGTCTTACGAGGACAGATTACGCCCTGAACCGATGCAATCGTACCGATGAAGGTGACCATGACCGCGCCAGACTCGCCTGACACCTCGCTCTGCCCGCTCTGCCAGTCCGGCAACGAGTGCGTCATGGCTCGGCCCGAAACGGCCGGCAACCCCTGCTGGTGTACCGGGGCCACCATTCCGGCAGGTCTGCTCAGCCGGGTTCCGCCCGAGCTGGCCGGGTTGGCCTGCATCTGCCCGGCTTGCGTGGAAGCCTACGGCATCGAGGCGACCCGGGCACCAGGTTTCGACCGTACCTGAATGGCGCTGGGGCGGCAGGCAACCATCGCGATAGCTGCGGTGTCTAACAGGGATACATCCTAAACTTCGCGGTCAAGGTCGGGCCGGACCGCGAAGCACGCGCCCAGGCAGGGCGCCTGTGAGTGAGCCGTCGCGGAGGACGGGGACGCCGTTGATGAAGATGTGGACCATGCCCACCGAGAACCGGTGGGGATCCTGATAGGTTGCCAGGTCCGCAATACGGTCGGCGTCGAACACCACCAAGTCCGCAAACAACCCTTCCCGGACGAGGCCGCGCTCCCGCTGCCCGATCTGCTCCATCGACAGCGACGTCATCCGCCGAATCGCCTCTTCGAGCGAGAGCACCTTCTGCTCGCGAACATACCGGGCCAGGACTCGCGGAAAGGCACCATAGCTGCGCGGATGGGGAAAGCCGCGCCCGTAGCCGACCGAATCACCGTCGGTTTCGATCATCGCAAAGGGATGCTGCAGCACCCGGACGACGTCGGCCTCATCCATCATGTGATAGATGGCGCTGAACCCTCCCGCCAGCTGCAACTCGATGGCCAGCTGGACCCCGTTCACGGCATTGACCGCAAGGCCACGATCGCGCGCCAGGTCCGCCATGGTCTTGCCGTTGTACGCCGAGTTGGACGGCAGCACGCGAAACTGAATCCGCTCGAGCTCGTCGCCGGCCCAGTCGAGCCGCATCCGTTCCAGCATCTCGGCCTCGAGCTTGGGCCGAATCCGCGGATCGTCGACGCGAGCCCTGAGTGAGTCGACGCCGCCGGCCAGCGCCCAGCCCGGAAAGAGCACACCCGAATGCGTGCTGCCCGCAGTATATGGATAGACGTCGTGCTTGACATCGAGGCCGCGGGCCCGCGCCGAGTCGATCATGGCGAGCGTGGTGCGGGTCCAACCGAACTGACCGGCGCCCGCGGCCTTGTGGTGATTGATCTGCACCGGGATTCGGGCCTCCTCGGCCACGCGGATCGTCTCCCGCACCGAGACCAGCAGGCCGCGGGCTTCATCGCGCATATGCGTCACGTAGATCCCGCCATGCCGAGCCGCGACCTTGGCCAGCTCGATCACCTCTTCGATTCGGGCGTAGTTGGCGGGCACGTACAGGAGCCCGGTGCTCAGGCCGAGCGCGCCGTCACGCATATTGGCCTCGACCATCGCCTTCATCTGCTCCAGCTCCCCTGGCGTCGGGGCGCGGTTGGCAAGACCCATCACTGCCCGGCGAATCGAGGTGTGCCCCGCGAAGTACCCGACGTTCGGGGCTGTCCGGAGCCGGTCGAGATACGCACCGAGCGGCCATGGCGTATCACCGCTGTGCACCGGCGTCAGCAGCGTGGTGATTCCCTGGAACAGAAAGTTCTCGGCCAGCGGACGGTTGTGGATATCGGTTGCTACGTGCGCATGATGATCGACGAAGCCCGGCGCGATCGTGAGTCCCGCCACATCGAACTCGACCTGCCCGCTGCCCGGAGCAATCCCGTCCCGAGCCACGCGGACGATCCGGTCACCCTGCAACGCGACGTCGGCCCGGAATCGGGGGCCCCCTGATCCATCGACCACCGTGCCACCGCGGAGCACGACCTCATACTGCTGAGCGAGAACCCGACCGGCGCCATCCAGGCTCCCAAGACAAACAGCCATCAGCAGCGCGCGAAGGAGCAATCGGGCCATGGGCACGTCCTGTTCGGGTGATATCACTGGGAGACCAGCACAATAATAGGTCGCCGTGGGGGCTGGATAATGGCGGAGGTGTGGCCGAGATTGCGAATGAGCGTCTCACGGAGAGAGCGCCGTCCCCCATGCCCGAACCGCGAGCCTGACTATGAAGACCTTCCGAGCATTGTCGACTGTACCCGTCTTTCTCCTCCTTGGGAGCAGCGCCTGCGCGCAGAAGCCCCAGGAAGCTGCGGCCGCCGCAGATGCCGGTCGAGACTGTCCGCCGCTCGAAACGCGTGAGCGCAGTGCGCCCGGCCGGCCACCGGCGTACCCGGATCAGACGCGAGCCTGCGCCGCGCCATCCAACGTCGCCTTCACGGTCACGGTGATTACCACCGGACTCGAGCACCCCTGGGCGGTGGAGCCGCTACCCGGGGGAGACTTGCTGGTCACAGAAAAGCCCGGGCGGATGCGAATCGTCTCCGCGGCCGGGGTGATCGGCGAGCCGCTGGGTGGCATTCCTGCGGTCGATCCGCGAGGCCAGGGCGGGCTGCTCGACGTGGCGCTGAGCCCGACCTTCGAGACCGATCGTACGGTCTACTGGAGCTATACCGAGCCGCGCACGGGCGGAAACGGCACCAGCGTTGCGAAGGGCGTGCTGTCGGAAGACCGTCGTCAGGTCGAGGGGGTCCGGGTCATTCTGCAGACCATGCCCACCTACGAGAACAACATGCACTACGGCTCCCGTCTGGCGTTCGGTCCGGATGGAATGCTCTACGTTACCACCGGCGAGCGCTCCAGTATTCAGACCCGTCCGCAGGCACAAAGCCTGGGCAGCCACTTCGGCAAGGTACTGCGCATCAAGCCTGATGGCGGCGCACCGGACGACAATCCGTTCGTCGGCCAGGTGGGCGCGCTGCCGGAGATCTGGAGCTACGGACATCGCAACATTCAGTCCGCCACCTTCGACAGCGAAGGTCGGCTCTGGGAAGTCGAGCACGGTCCGCAGGGCGGCGACGAACTCAACCTGGTCGAGAAGGGGAAGAATTACGGCTGGCCACTCGCGACCTATGGTCGGGAGTATTCCGGTCGCCCGGTGCCAGATGCGGGAACCACGTATGAGGGCACCGAGCAGCCTGTCTATTACTGGGATCCGGTCATTGCCCCCTCCGGCATGGAGTACTACACCGGCAGCGCCTTCCCCGCCTGGCAGGGCAGCCTGTTCGTAGGTGGCTTGCGGGATGCGCGGCTGGTGCGCCTCGTGCTTAGCAACGGCCGTGTCATCGGAGAGGAACACCTGCTGGTCGACCGCCGCCAGCGAATTCGCGACGTCAAGCAAGGTCCGGACGGTGCCCTCTATATGGTGACCGATCAGACCAACGGTGAGCTTTGGAAACTTGCTCCGCAGTGACCTCTGGCAGGGCGGACCCAACCGGGAGTTGACCGCCAGCCGTGATGCGTAACCCCGACTGATCGCGGAGTGGGAGTGTCAATGGCACTGGCGTCTCACTCCGCGGTCGTGATCGGCGCCACCGGGCTGGTGGGCCGTGAGATCCTGAAGCAACTCGTCGCCCGGCCCGAGTTCGAGAGGGTCACTGCGGCAATCCGTCGGCCCTTGCCGGACGACCTGCAGAATCCCAAGCTGCAGACCGCCCTGATCGACTTCGAGCGCCTCGACGAGCGGCCCGGGGTGTTTCAGGCCAGTCACGTGTTCTGCGCCATGGGCACCACCATCAAACAAGCTGGCAGCCGGGAACGATTCCGACAGGTGGATTTTGGTTATCCCGTGCGGGTGGCCGAGCTGGCCCGGGCGGCAGGCGCGCGCCACCTCCTGCTGGTGAGCAGCGTGGGCGCCAGCCCCGCGTCGCGAGCATTCTATCTCCGGGTGAAAGGGGAGCTGGAGGAGGCAATCCTGGCCCTGGGCTTCCCGTCGATTACTGTGGTGCGTCCGTCCCTGTTACTGGGCGACCGCAACGAGTTCCGTCTGGGCGAGGCCATCGCTGCACGGCTCGCGTGGGCGTTGCCGCGCAAGTATCGGGCAGTCCATGTACGCGACGTGGCCCGGGCACTGGTCGATGCAGCGGTGGAGGATCGGCCCGGGGTGCAGATAATCGAGAATCCCGATATCAGCGCTTAGGGCGCCGCCACCGGTCACGCCGTCTGTTGCGGCACGGATCGACTTTTCCCTGCAAACAGGCGATCATATCAGGGTTCCCATCACATAGAGCCCCATGATTCCGCTGATCGCACGATCCAGCTCCCGCCGGATGGCCGCTGTATTCCTGGGCCTTGCCGCGACCCTCGCATTCGGCACCGACGTCGCACTCGCCCAGCAGCCCCGCTGGAGCGTCGAGACCCCGACCGGCCCGGACCACGCTATCTCCTTCGAGGCAACCGAGGGCACGTGGATGAGCCTCGCGGTCTCGCCCGACGGTCGCCACCTCGCCTTCGACCTGCTGGGTCACATCTACGAGCTGCCGATCGAGGGTGGCGCTGCCCGCCAGCTGACCAGCGGGCGGTCATGGAATCTGATGCCTCGCTACAGTCCCGATGGCCAGACGATTGCGTTCTCGTCGGACCGGAGCGGCAGTCACGGGATCTGGCTGATGGACCGGCAGGGTGGCTCACTGCGCAGCTTGTACGCTCCGGGCGACAACACCTACCGCGCAGTCTGGGCGCTCGACGGCCAGAGCCTGCTCGCAGCCAACGGCAGCGGCCTCTCGAGAATCGACCTGCAAGGCAACGCGACGCTACTGGCACGCGGCCCCGGCACCGTCAACGCCGGCGCCTTCGAGCCGGGCGGTGCGGGCATCCTGTTCGAGCGACTCGCCCGCCCGGTGTACCCGTTCGGGTTCAATCCGTACCTCACACCGGCCGGCGGCAGCACGATCGAACGGATCGACCTCGGTTCCGGGGGGACCTCGACGCTGATTCAGCGCCCGGGCGGCGCCTTTGCGCCGACGCTCTCGCCCGACGGCAAGCTGCTTGCCTATCTCAATCGCCACATCGATACCACTCGTATCGTGGTGCGCGACCTGTCCTCGCATCGCGAGCGGGTTCTCCCTGGCGCAATCGACCCCGACCGACAGTCGAGCCGAACCGGGTATGGACCGTATCCCGCCATCGCCTGGCACCCCGATGGACAGCGCCTCTTTCTCAATACCGGCGGCCAGATCGTGGCCGTTGACGTCACGACAGGCGAACGAACGATCGTGCCGTTTCGTGCTGCAGTCGACCGCCAGGCATCGACCACGCTTCGATTCGCGAGCAAGGAACCCGACCGCACTGCCAGGACCCGCACCCATCGCTGGGGTACCCGCACGCCCCAGGGTATCCTCTTCGAAGCCCTGGGCGACCTCTGGCTCCAGGATGCAAAGGGCGTCGCCCGCAACCTGACCCGCTCGCCTGCGCACGAGACGAGTCCGACTTTCGACCCGCGCAGCGGTGCCCTCTACTACGCCTCCTGGTCGGACGACAGCCTCGGCGGCGTCTATCGGATGGCCAAGCCCGGCGGACCAGCGGAGCGACTCACGGCAGTACCTGCGCAGTACGGCAGTATCGCGATCGCGCCCAGCGGCGGCGCCATCGCATATGTCCGTGGCGTCGACGGCATCGAGCGCGGCACCCTGCTCTCCAACGAGGGAGAGTTCGAGCTGGTGCTTCGCAGTCCCGCTGGCAGCGAGCAGCGTGTGACGGGCATCTCTGCGCAACCTCTCGTCTATGCCGACATCGCGGCCAAGATTCCGCCCAGCGTGACGTTCACTGCCGACGGGCTGCAGCTGATCTTCACCGAGTTCGAGCGTGACACCCTGGTGCTCAAGCGGATTGGAATCGATGGCGCCGGGGAGGCTGTGCTGGTCAAGTTCCCGAACGGCGTGACGGCGGCCCCCTCACCAGATCTGAGCCAGATTGCATTCAGAGAG